>CAZAFY010000030.1:0-10661 GCA_964484445.1 uncultured Eubacteriales bacterium | reverse complement strand
TTGGTGATTTTCTTGTCCAACTGAATTCCCCAAGCATGACCTTTGACCGCTTGAGCAAATTCCGCAACTGTCATTTCAGCCATTGCTCTACCCCCTTCAGGATGGATTATCACAATGATTAATCATATTCGATTTTACACCTATCGTCAACACCTGAAGCTAAATAACTAATTCAAAACCGCCTCTCGTACACGAGGGCGGTTTTCTGCAACATGAAATATAAAAATCCGGTTGCAGACGGATTTTCATTAATCATTGCTATTGCGATGCTTATTTGGCAACTGATAGATCTGATTTTGGCTGGGTTTAGCAAAACCTAAAGCTACTGCATGGGTTTCCACATTCTCTAAAGAAGAAACTTCAGCAATTTCGATTTTCAGTAAATCATTTTGATTGCGTAGGACAACCATCTCTCTTTGAATATTCTCGATCCCTTGGGAAACCGAATAAAGATAAGAAGCGCGTGTTGATAAGAACAATCCTGTCAGCATGATTAGGACCGTAATCGTACAGACATACCTCAATAAAGAATAGTTAAATAAAGGAGCAACCAATTCGTGCTTCTTTGGAAAGATGATTACATTTTCTTTGGGGCTGGGCAATGGAATCGCTATTTGATCCGGTTGTAATATCAATAACTCTTCTTCTACGCGTCTTGCTAAAGCCATGATTCTCACCTTTCTCTTTCTTCTATCTCCAATTTAACAGCCGCTCTGAGTTTGGCACTTTTAGATCTTGGATTTTGGATGATCTCCTCTGCTCCTGCTATGACGGGCTTACCGGTCAAAACACGTAGTGTAGGACGACGTCCGCAGACGCAAATCGGTGCTTTGGGAGGGCAAATACAAGGGTTGGCTTGTTGTCTGAAAAGATGTTTGACAATTCGATCTTCAAGTGAATGAAAGGTGATCACCACGATCACTCCACCCGGTTTGAGATGCTGAATCGCTTTTTCTAACCCGGTTTTTAAAACGTCAAGTTCTTGATTGACTGCTATTCTTAAGGCTTGAAAGCTTCGTTTCGCCGGATGCCCGCCTTCTCTACGAGCAGAAGCAGGTATGGCAGCTTTGATGAGGTCGACTAGTTGATTGGCAGTTTGTATTGGTTCGGTCTTTCTGGCTTCGATGACGAACTGAGCAATTCGAGATGCCCATTTCTCTTCTCCATAATCACGCAGGATTGACGTCAATTCAGCTTGAGAACAAGTTGCCAGTAAATCTGCTGCTGTATATTCCTGCCGTCGGTCCATTCTCATATCGAGCGGTGCATTTCCCCAATAGCTGAATCCACGTTCTTCAAAATCTAGTTGCGGAGAAGAAACGCCCAAATCAAAGAGAATACCATCGACGGATTCCATATTGACTTCTTTCAAAGCTTGATCCAAATCTTTAAAGTTGCAACGAATTGCCTGAAAGGATGATCCGAATTGCGCTAATCGAGTCCGAGCAGCCTCCAAGGCGGTTTCGTCTTGATCTAGTCCGATCACGAAACCTTTACCCTCAAGATGCTTTAAGATTCCTTCACTATGCCCACCGGCCCCCAGGGTGCAATCAAGAAAAACCTGACCGGGCTTAGGGTTAAGAAACTCAATAGCTTCTGATAATAAAACACTTGCGTGCAAAAATTCATTCATAATACTCCTCCTATATAGAAGGCAACAAGCGCTCTAAATGCTCAGCGGTCTGTTCAAACACATTAGCCGCTTGTTCTTGGTATTGATCCCATTGCTCACGACTCCAGATTTCAACACGGGTTGATACTCCAACGACAACAGCTTCTTTCTCCAGTAAAGCGTGTTTCTTTAAATGGGGTGGGATTAGGATCCTTCCTTGTTTGTCCGGCTCACATTCTAAAGCATTACCAAAGAAAACGCGATTGAATGCCCGAGCTTCACTGTTGGTCATAGGTAATTTTCTAAGTTGTTCTTCGAGCTTTGACCATTCATCCAAGGAGTAAACGAAAATTGCACGGTCTAGACCTGTTGTTGCAAAAAAACGATTGCCTAAGCCTTCGCGGAATTTTGACGGTATCGTTAATCTGGATTTTTCATCCAAAGCATGTTGATAGTTCCCCAAAAACATACCGTCACCTCCTCATAATCCCCACAATGACCCACATAGACCCATAATTCAACACACAAAAGGAATCTCCTTCTTGTTTTTTAAAAAAATTAAAAAAAAGTCCATGTTTCTTTTTCGAGAAACATGGACTGTAATTGCTAGAGAATTCGTAGATTCTTTAAGGTTTCATTTAGACTGAAGTTGTTCTAATCCGCGCCAAAGCTCATCACCTTCAGGCGCTGAAACAACTTGCCATTGCCCCTGCATGAGGATCCTTTTTTCAGAATATTGCTTAAACTGTCCGATTACGGTGGCTTTGATTCCCTTGCTTTCTAAATGTTGAACAAGTTCTTGCCCGTTTGAAGAGGCGATCAGCATACTTCCACTAGATAAAAAACGCAGAACATCCATTTGCATGCATTCACAAAAAGCTTTGGTCAAATGGTGGATCGGGATACGGTCGACAAACAGATCAAACCCTAACCCGGCGCCGGAAGCCATTTCATAGGTGGCTCCCAATAAACCGCCTTCTGTAATGTCATGCATCGCATTGACCCCGAATGCGGTTGCAGCAAGACCTTCCGGTACCACACTGATTTGATCAATGAGCCTGCTCGCTTTCTCAATATCATCCATACGGAACCATTGGAGCATGTGTTCTTTGGCATCTTGTGCTAAAATTGCTGTTCCCTCAAGGCCAATGGTTTTGGTTACCACAATGTCATCGCCGTCTTTCGCACCATCGGTTCGTAAGATCCCCGTTCGGTTGGCTTTTCCGATGACAGTCGTGGATAAGACGAGCCTATTGACAGCCGACGTCAATTCTGTATGACCGCCACTGATTTCGATATTAAGTTCGGCAGCAGCTTTTGCAGCGTCCACCATGACCTCTTCGATTTCTTCCATTGAGCAATCCGGAGGAGCCAAAATCGTCATCAGACAACAGACAGGCTCTGCACCATTGGAAGCAACATCGTTAGCTGAGACGTGAACGGCAAGCCATCCTGATTTCTGAGATGCTCCTGTAATGGGATCGGTTGACATCACACATAAGGAGTCGCCTAAATCTAATAGCGTAGAGTCTTCTCCCAATGCAGATCGCACCATTATTTCCGGCCTTCGCTGTACCAAGTGGCGAAATACATATTGATTCAGCTCATCCGGGGTCAATTTTCCTACGCGCATTGATTTCATTCCTCCGCTTTTATCAGGTTTTCTTTAGAGCGTTATCAGTATAACAAAGCACACAACCGGTGTCAATTAAAGAAAATTCAGCAAAGTAATACCGGAGCATCGAAACGCTCCGGTACTGAAAGTCTTTTATTCTTCTTTTTCGAATTGATCTTTCCCTACACCACAAACCGGGCATACCCAATCTTCGGGTAGATCTTCAAAAGCGACATTGTTTTCTTCCGCTGGGTCATAGAGATAACCACATACGATACATCGATACTTTGCCATTCACAAAACACCTCCTTGGTAGATTCTTATTGTTATATTCTTGATGTTATCCTAAATTCCTTCTAAAGGAAACTTTGTCTTAGAAATATCTTCGATTTCAAACCAGTCTACACATTCTCGGTGCTTTTCAAGATCATACAAAAATACATACAACACTTTTGAAATCAATACTGTATCCTCGGGGTGAACCAAGGGCATTAAAAGCTGATGCTTTTTACCTTCGAGCCAAACTCCTCTGATTTTCCACTTTTTTTTGGATTGCGGGCCTGCCCAATCTCGCAGAGTGTTTTGAATCAGACGCTTCTCATCCGGCTTAGCTTTATCTTCTAACTCTTTAATTGGGAAATCTTCATCAGCAAATTTGAGGTAAAAATCAAGCTTCATCCGCTGCAAAAGTCTTTGTTTTTGATGCTGATCTGCCGGTGATCTTTCAATGAAGTGCCACAATCTCTGCCAATGAATCCCTTCACGCACCGGATGAAACAACCATCCTTGGTTTTGATACATTCGTGCCATCGCTTCATAACAAGCATAAGCACCCGTATATAGGTCAATCAAGCCTTCCATGGTAAAAGGGAATTTGCCTGAATTGCTATACCGTTCAAAGAGTTCTTCAATGTGATGAATTCGTAGCAGTTCTTCCGGTTTCAGCTGCGACGTGGCTAGAATCTCGTAAGGCGGTTCTTGGTCGTAGATTAACCCATACTCCTTCGCATTTGCCTCCATAGCAGTTCCGGGAAGGACTTTTAGAAAACCCAATTGCAGCATATCGCTGCCTAATCCATAGACATCGTCAAACGATCTGCCGAAACTTTGAAAATCTTCACCGGGCAAGCCTGCGATCAAATCTAAATGGAGATGAATCGTGTTCAAATCACGGATTTGCAAGACCATCAGCTTTATTTTCTCAAAATCGGTGACTCGCTGAACCAAGGCTAAGGTTCGTGGATCTGTGCTCTGTACTCCGATCTCAAACTGGAACATCCCTTTGGGAACCTTTCGTAAGAGCTCAATATCCTCTTGTTCCAGTAAATCAGCAGCCAGTTCGAAATGAAAATTCGTTTGACTGTTTTTTTCGATCAGGTATTGCCAAATTTCCCTTGCCCTTTTTCGATTTGCGTTAAAGGTGCGATCGACAAATTTGACTTGCCGTACTCCAGCTTCCATAAATTGATCCAATTCGCGAAGCACTCGTTGCAAAGGTAGAAAACGGACCGGTTGGTGCACGGAGGACAAGCAATACTGACAGGAATATGGGCACCCTCGACTACTCTCGTAATACAAAATCTGTGCTTTGAGGCGCTCCAGTTCTTGGGAAGTATAGGGAAAGGTAATCTGGTCCAAATCAGGCACATAGGTTGGCTGAACTTCTCCCGAGCAGTTCCCATTTTCTTGTTTCACAACAAAACCTACCGTGGCAAGAAAAAAACCGTATTGGAAGTACGTTTTCATGACGCTCGGGAAGCTTACTTCTCCTTCTCCACAAAAAATCCCATCGATCCAAGTATACCGCTGCATGCTGGATTCAGGAGTAAAACCCACCTCAGGGCCTCCGACCAGGATTGTAAGGTCATCACGCCATTGTTTGAGGCGTCTCGCTATTCGATCAATCTCTTTCATATTCCATATATAACATGAAAACAAGACCACTTCAGGTCGTAAAGAATAAATATCATCCGCTATTTGTCGCCAATCTTCATTAATGGTATATTCCTTAACAATCAAGTCCCTTAGCTTGTCAAGCCCTTCTTGTAAATAGGATTGACGTAATGTTCGAACGCTCAATGACGTGTGGACATATTGGCTGTTAAGAGTAGCGAGTAGAATACTCATTTCATCGCCTCCTCGTCTCTCATTATGCACAACCCGAAGAGAAATGTCCAGATATTTTAGCAATCGACAGCATCTTGTTCAGCTTGAGAAGGAAATCACATTTAGAAAAGAGAAGTTGAAATCAGCATCTTTTATCGAGTTTTAGAAGCTCGGTCAAATAACAAGGAGGTTTCCCCATGAAAGAGAATATGCAGTATCTTTTGGACACCATGGATGAACTCAAGGCTTCAGGTCTCTATAATTCCATTCGAACCATTGAATCCGCCCAAGGAGCCTGGATTCAAGTTGATGGAAAAAAAGTTCTAAACTTATGCTCTAATAACTATTTGGGATTAGCCAATCATCCTCGTATGGTTCAGGCTGCCAAAGACGCGATCGATACCTATGGCGTGGGTCCAGCTGCTGTTCGTTCCATTGCAGGAACTCAATCGATCCATATTCAATTGGATGAAGAAGTTGCTCGTTTCAAAAAAGTCGAAGCTGCTTTGACCCTTCAGGGTGGATTCGTTGCAAATCAAGCTGTAATTTCTCCTTTGGTCGGAAAAGCAGACACGATTTTATCCGATGAATTAAACCATGCTTCCATTATCGATGGAGCTCGTTTGTCGGGCGCAAAAATCAAAGTTTTCCGTCATGGTGATATGCAACATTTAGAAGAACTGTTGCAAGGTGAAAATGCCGGACGCGTTCTGGTGATAACCGACGGAGTCTTCTCCATGGATGGTGATGTTGCTGATTTACCAAAAATCGTAGAATTGTGCGAAAAATACGGAGCATTGTCCATGGTAGATGACGCACATGGCGAAGGCGTATTGGGCACCGGTGGTCGCGGTATTGTCGATCATTTCGGTCTTCATGGCCGTTGCGATATTGAAATCGGTACCTTCTCCAAAGCAATCGGCACAGTTGGTGGCTTTATTGCCGGTTCCTCCGTATTGATTCAATATTTAAAGCAAAAAGCTCGCCCCTTCTTATTCTCTTCAGCTTTACCTGCAGCCGATGTTGCAGCAACTTTGGAAGCGATTCGAATCTTAAGCGAAAGTACTGAATTGGTCGATCGTCTCTGGGAAAATGGTCGCTTCTTCAAAGAAGGCATGAAGAAACTCGGGTTTGACACCGGAAATTCTGCGACACCGATTACTCCTGTCATGTTAGGAGAAGCCGATATCGCTCGAAAATTCAGTGCCAAGTTATTTGAAAGAGGTATTTTTGCCATGGCGATCGGTTTCCCCACCGTGCCAAAGGGGAAAGCCAGAATTCGTGTTATGATCTCTGCATCTCATCAAAAATCCGATTTAGAATTTGCTTTAGAACAATTCGAAGTTGTCGGCAAGGAAATGGGCATCATTTAAACAAGACAAGACGTCAAAAAACGAGGCAGCCACCAAAGGCCGCCTCGTTTTTTATTCTTTTTTAGCAAGTTCCAAGGCACAGTCATGCATTTCAGCCGAACTTTTGAGGATCCGCATCGCATAATCGTACATGTGCTGGTTCAGGGCACTGGTTTCTCCCCGGGTTTCCAATGACAACAGAGCATGATCTGGAATTACATTATTTCACCGGAGAAGGTTGAACACCGGCCGGGATTGGACATACATATCCTTCCGGACCGACGCGGTCAGCCAGTTCCGCTTTGGCTTCGTTCAATAATTCTGGATTCATAAATAGATCCAAGCCAACTCCGGCCATGGCTTTTGCGGCTGTCATCAACCCACCATGAGCCCAATTGTTTTTACCTTGAGCAACTAACTGCCAAGAATGTCCCGGTGTGTTGAGCGCATAACAGCTAGTGTTACATTGAACAGTAGGTGCTATCCAGGAAACATCGGAAACATCGGTCGAACCCGACATTGCCTTTTCTGAAGTTTTGTATGGCCAAAGGGTGTCATTTAAGAGAGGCTGGGTCAATTGTTCACGCAGTTTTCTGGCTTCTTTTTCGCCGTACTCTTCGACCAGCGCTTTCAATGTGCTTGCTTTTTCTTCTTCCGATAAGGTTTTCTGAATTTCTTCGGCAAAGTCCAATTCTTCTGCACCTGGAACACGAGTCGGAATCAGTTTCAAGTTCTCATTCATCAGCTTTTCAAGAGTTTCATTAGGAATCAAATTGGAACAGGCTTTGTCGATTTGGAAGCTCATTTGCGTGGATGTCATTAAAGCAGCCCCACGTGCAATGTCACAAACTCTCTCAAAAATGTCTTTAACTTGTTGGTTTTTGGGAGCTCGGATCAGATACAACACTTCGGCTTCCGGTTGAACTACATTGGGACTCTTCCCTCCAGTGTTGATAATGGCATAGTGGACACGAGCTTCGGTGATGATATGCTCGCGAAGATATTGCACTCCAACATTCATCAATTCTACGGCATCTAAAGCACTACGACCTAGATGCGGCGAACCACCGGCATGCGATGCCCGGCCAATGTATTTGAAGTAGACTTGAATATTAGCAAGGGAGGATCCCGAAGAAACATTAGTGGTTGTGCCTGGATGCCATGTGATTGCAGCATCTAGTCCTTTAAAGACGCCTTCTCTGGCCATAAAGGCCTTACCAGAACCACCTTCTTCACCAGGTGTTCCATAGTAAAGTACCGTGCCTGCTAATTTTTGCTCACTCATGTACTCTTTAAGTGCTACGACAGAAGCTAAAGAAGCGGTACCTAACAAATGATGACCACAACCATGGCCATGACCACCTTGCTGGATCGCATCACGCACCGCAATATCGGCTTTTTGACTTAAACTGCCTAAAGCATCGAATTCCCCTAAAAAACCGATTCGCGGAGAACCGGAACCCCAGGTTCCAACAAAAGCGTAAGGAATATTGCCAACGTTTTCTTCAACGGTAAAACCCTCTTTACGCAAGAGTTCGATTAGCACAGCTGAAGAGAGTTTTTCTTCGTAACGTGTTTCCGGATGAGACCAAATCTGATCTGCTGCTTGAGTGTACTGCTCTTTTTTTCCTTCAATGAGGGCAAATAGGCGTTCTTTAGACATACTAGTTCCTCCGTTCGTTTTTTAACTCTTTGGTTTGAGTAAAGGCTGGCTTACTAAACACATAGGGCAATGATCTGGATCATAACTGCTGATTTTGATTTCCATGAGTGATATAAACGGAACTCCATTGAATTGTACTTGACCGGCAGTGCGATCAAAAAGTGCTGCAACTCCTACCAGAGTGCCCGGACTTTGTTCAACCACCTCAACAACCTTGCGAATCGAACCACCGGTGCTGACAGCATCTTCGATGATTACAACTCTATCTTCTTCAGTGATTACAAATCCTCGTTTCATCGCCATTTTATCCCCGTCTTTTTCGGCGAACATTGCTCGGCAACCCAGAGCTCTTGCTAACTCATAAGCCAAAATCACTCCACCCATGGCGGGACCGATTACCACCGTCGGCTTTAAGTCTATGATTTTTTTTGCAAGCTCCCCAATAAGTTGCTCCGTTGCCTTTGGATGCATGGTCAACTGACTGCAGAGTAAGAAACGATCGCTATGTCTACCGGAGGTCAACAAAAAGTGGCCTTCGCGTAAGACATGAAGTTCAGTTAACAGCGTAAGGATCTCTTGATTTTTCATGCTAGCCCTTCTTTCATATTGGCAATGATTTCATCAAAGGCCTGAGATGGATTTGGGGCTGCGTAGATCGGTCTGCCGACAACAATATAATCGCTTCCCCCGATCATGGCATCCATGGGTGTCGTGACTCGCTTCTGATCTCCGTGTTCATCGGTCATTCGTATGCCTGGAGTCACGGTAATCAGCCCACCGCCGGACATCTTCTTGATTGATGCTGCTTCTTTTGGCGAACAAATCACACCATCTACGCCATGGGTTTGTGCAAACAGTGCTCTGCGGATAACCAATTCTTCCAATCCAACTTGGATACCATCGGTCTGCAAATCACTTTCTCCAATACTTGTGAGTACGGTTACCCCTAAAAGTAGAGGTCGGGGAATCCCTAAAATCGCC
Organism: uncultured Eubacteriales bacterium; assembly: GCA_964484445.1. Taxonomy (GTDB): domain Bacteria; phylum Bacillota; class JAAYKD01; order JAAYKD01; family JAAYKD01; genus CALCNS01. The sequence continues at coordinate 1,332 of CAZAFY010000030.1, read as the reverse complement.
GACCTGCGTTCGGCAGCTTCACGGGCAGCTTCCAGCATCGGTGCTCCTCCGCTAATATGAAGAGTTAGCATATCGATGCCATAGTTAACTAATTGCTCAACCGCTTTGGCAACCGTATTCGGAATATCATGCAATTTCAAATCAAGAAATAGTTTCGCTCCTTTACTTTTAGCCAGATCAATCCCCTGTCTTCCTGACGCGTAATACAGTTCATAGCCGATTTTGAAAAAACAAACCTTATGCCCGAGTTGGTCAAACAGCTGCTCTGCTTTTGCCAAACTGGGAACATCCATAGGAACAATAAGCCTATTCTCTACCGGAATTGTGTTCAAGCGCTCCACTTCCTTTGCTGTTCATTAGAGGAGTAATTCTTCTCTTTCAGAAGGGGTTCCTTCCTGCATCATAAAAATTGACACAATCAGACATTGAATGGTTTGCTTCTTCGTGTCTTTTCTCTTCATAATATGAGGAAATAGAATCATTTTCACGCATCGAAGAAACAGTACTTGAATTTCTCGAGTGAATTCTATATAATACACGTTGTAATAGGATGAAGGTTCGGTATCCGAACAGGAAACAAGGAGTGTTTAGTATGAAAGAAATGCTACGTTATGCAGCGATTCTTGCTTTGATTGCAGCCATTTCGGGAGGATCCATTTCAGCAGTGGTTGGAGTCACTTCAAAAGTTGTCGAAGCACGAAAAGCCGAAGAACTAAAGGCCGCTCTTGGAACATTGCTTCCTTCTGCCGAAAGTTTTAGCCCCGTTGACGCCGAAGGTGTGATTTATTATCAAGGTTTTATCGGCAATAACCCTGCTGGATATGTTGTCACCGGTATTGGTAGCGGTTACGGCGGAGCCCTAGAAGTTTTAGTGGGTTTTGATGCTGACAATCGCATTACCAAAGTACAAATCGGTAGCAATGGTGAAACCCCAGGCATTGGTACTAAAGTAACTCAAAGTCCGGATTTTATAGCCCAGTTTGTGGGGAAAAGTATTCAAGATCCATTGACATTGGGCAAAGATATTCAAGGTGTCAGCGGAGCTTCCATATCGAGCGACGGTGTCACCCAAGCAATCAAGAATGCCGCTGATTTCTTAGCGATGCAGACCTCAGGTACAGATTTTGCTTCCCTTTTACCCACAGCGGACTCCTACACACCAACGGAAAGCAATGGAGTCTCCTATTATTTGGGTGAAAAAGAAGGCGTTGCAGTAGGATACATTTTCACCGGTAATGGAACCGGATATAATGGTAAAATCGAAGCAATGGTTGCATTCAGTTTGAGCGGTGAAATTCTCAACTACCAGATTAGCAATCACAGCGAGACAAA
>CAZAFY010000029.1:0-10767 GCA_964484445.1 uncultured Eubacteriales bacterium | reverse complement strand
CTCTTTTCATAAGTCATGGGACAAAAAAAAGAGTGTGTCGCATTTTACGACACACGCCCAGCATTGTCACACTTTGGAACAAAAATCACTAAATGTCCCTTGAAGAAAAGGCTTTCCAACAGTATTCTTAAAGTTTCTAAGAATATGATTTGTTTGGAAGGGAATAACATAAAATGGATACTATAACCAGCCGTGTTCTTATAGAAACAGTTGTCAGAAAAGCATTAGTTGACATCAAAGAAACTCCGGAGCGTTGCACAAGAAACCTTGTTGATATGGCACTACATTTTTGCGAAGGACGATACCAACGTAACTTCTTTGAATGCGCCAAGACAATGCTATAAAACTAGCGAAGCCATTACTTTGGAGTGATTCAAGATATTGTAACTCATGTGAGCACAGAACGGTTAATGAATTTTGGTATCAATCTGGGTTATCAAAGCTGTACTAAGGGTAACAAAATCAGACGCGTCATTGAGGGAAAAGGAAGCTTCAACATCCCGTGGTCAGTGTCTTTAACCCTAAATGGTGCCGATTACCAAACCCATTCAGTGGAATATCAAAACGCAATACAACAGGGGCGGGAGCTGGGGATTTATACATGGATGCTGTACAGCCTACACAGTCCACAATTTCTATTTGAACTTATAGCGGCGTTCCAAAATCACACCTTTGTTTTGTACTGTTCTCCTTCTGACCTTAGTGAGGAGGTTTTAGATGAGGCAGAAGCCTAGCACAATCTAATGTTTGTTGTTCGGGTTGGGAGCGGTGTAGGAGAGGTTTGCCAGCGTTTAAGGGAACGCCAATTATTGTATTCGACTTGTTATACCTACACCGAACCAGATGTAAAGCACCTTCTTAACGGAGATCTGCTCAGTGACGCAGAGCTTTTACATCCAGCTTTTACAGTTTTCTCGATGAAACCGAATTGTAGACCCAATATTCAGGCTGCAGTCTACCAGTATGTGGTGAGAGAAAGAAAAGCACAAGCTTATCAGACTCTTCCATGGGATACAGTTTGTGATTACCGTTATATGAATAACATTATATCGAGAGACAATTTCCCTGTTTGCTTTGCACCTAACGGTAGACTAAGCACATCTCTGAATCATCTGACGAAAATAGAATGTAACCTGTTCAAACAACCGCTAAGAAATATTTTACTGCAGGCATTTCCCAAAACGCGACAAGCTTGAATTTGGGTCACCTCTGCTGGTTCATTTGTTGGTAGACCGCTATAGACCCTCTTTGAAGTTGGTCCTTTAGCTTAGCAACGAAATGTTTCGGTGGCATACTTTCATTCTCTAAAAGCCAGCGCTCAATGGCACAAATAAAAGCATCTGCAAAAAAACCAACCGTGAAATCATCGATGTTTTCACCGCCAATTAACGTTGATAATTGAATTTTTAACAGGGGAGAGGTGTAATCTCGAAGATGATCGGAAAAGGAGTTCTGACCTTTAATTCTCAGAGCTTTGCGATAGAAAGATCGATTGTTGTAAAAGTAGATACAGACCTGCTCAATAATTAACCAGCGCTCTTCATACTGCACGGTGGAGGCACTTTCCTTGGCTAATGTTATGAACTCAGTATCAAAAATCCAGTTGACCAGCTCATATTTATCTTTAAAATGATAGTAGAAGCTTTTGCGATTCATGTCGCATTTTTCGCAAATGTGCGCGACATTGATCTTCTCAAAGGGGACTTCCTGCATTAGCTCTTTTAGTGCCGTGGCCAAGGCCTTTTTTGTGATATTGGAATCCGACATTGCTTCAACTCCTTCTATAATTTCATAAATATAGGCGCAATCAATTGGTAACGACTATCTTGTTAAGTAAATTATATCAGACATATCGTTTTTTTCAACTATTTGAAGATAAAACTTTTTGAGCAACCTAGCTTTTGTGTACACCACTTCATAAGACCATCATGACCGCAACTTCGTTGAGCACAAGCTCATTAACGACGTGTACTTACTTTTGTGCCCTAAACATTTGTAGGAAGAAATTAAATGTATTTGAAAGTAACCTTGATATCAACCAAAGGTTAAGGTTCCGCGTTGAGACGGTGGTATGTGAATATTCCGGAGGCAATTACCCCGGGTGGATATTTTCAACGGAATATTCAGTATGGATGTCTAGAGTGAAAAAGTAGGGTGTTGGATGTATTTGTCAACCGAAAAGTTGACCCCATTTGTCCTTTCTGTCCCATAGACCATAGATAATAAGCATCAAAAATGCGAACATGAAGCCGGGTGCATCCGCTGTAAGACAGGTGCATTGTATCAAACGTGTGGTTATTTGCCATAAACAAACAAAAAGCACCGATTTGGTGCTTTTTTATTTATGGTGCGGGAAGTGCTGGGGTCCGCCACCAAAAAAGAACACTAAATTTTAAAAATATGTTTATAAATACAGCTACTTATGGTAAACTATAATTGGAACAAGTAAGAATTCGCGAAGAATGCTTAGCATTGGAGGATAATATGAAAACAAGCAAAGAAATTTTGGAGTTTATGGATACTCAAGCTTATAAACCATTAACTTTGGAAGAATTGATCAAACAATTTTCGATTGATAATGTTCAAGAAATTAAAGAATTTAGCAAGACACTACATGAAATGGAACAAAAAGGTACTATTATATTGACTAGAAAGATGCGTTATGGCTCAACAAAGCGTATGAACTTAGTTGTAGGTCGACTTCAAGGAAATGATAAGGGTTTTGCCTTCTTAATACCTGACGATGTTAGCCAACGGGATGTTTACATTAAAGGTGATGATATGAATGGGGCTATTCATAATGATAGGGTAATCGTTCGTTTGCATAAAGCACTCGATGTGAATAAAAAGCCAGAAGGTGAAGTTATCCGGATTCTTGTTCGAATGAATACAACTATGGTTGGAACCTTTGAACTTAGTAAAAATATAGGCTTTGTCTTACCAGATGATTCTAGAATTAGCCACGATTTCTTGATTAACAAAAGAGACTTTAACCAAGCCAAAAACGGGGATAAGGTAGTTCTCGAGGTTACCCGCTGGCCGGAGAAAAGGCGGGGTCCGGAAGGTAAGATTATTGAGATCTTAGGTAAGAAGGGAGAACCTGGTGTAGATATCATTTCCATCGTTCGTAAACATCGGTTGTCAGAGGAGTTTCCGCAAGCTGTCTTAGCGAAAGCCGAGAAGATTCCTTTAACAATCACACCGGAAGAAGCTCAACGGAGAAAAGATCTGCGGTCTTTACCCTTAATAACCATTGATGGCGAAGATGCTAAAGACCTTGATGATGCAGTATCTTTGGAAATCTTAGATACCGGGCAGTATCGCTTAGGTGTACATATTGCTGATGTGGGACATTATGTTAAAGCGGGGTCAGCCTTAGATAAAGAGGCTCTTAAAAGAGCCACCTCTGTTTATCTAGTGGACCGTGTGATACCGATGTTGCCCCCAAGGCTCTCAAATGGTATTTGCAGTTTAAATGTTGGTGAAGACCGTTTGGCGTTAAGTTGTTTTATGGATATTAATCAAAATGGAGAAGTTAAAAACTACGAAATTTGCGAATCCATTATCCGCGTTAAAGAAAGAATGACTTATACAAATGTGAACAAGGTTTTGTTAGGAGAGGATCAAAACCTCTTATCTAAGTACCAAGATTTTGTAGAAATCTTTAAAGAAATGGCCGAACTAAGCGTGATTTTAAAAAACAAACGTTTATCAAGGGGGACAATCGATTTTGATTTCCCTGAAAGTAAAGTTATCTTGGATAAACAAGGAAAACCAGTAGAAATTATTCGGCGGGAGAGATCTTTATCGGATCAAATTATTGAAGAATTTATGATTTGCACCAATGAAACGGTAGCAGAACATTATCATCGACTGGATATCCCCTTTTTATATCGAGTTCATGAAAAACCAGAGTCAGATGATGTAACGGAGCCAAACAATTTTTTAGGTGTTTTCGGTCTATATGTTAAGATCAGTAATGGTAGAGTCGATTCTAATGCCTATCAAACCGTTCTGAAAAACGTTGTAGGAAAACCCGAGGAAAGAGCCATTATTTCGGTAATGCTTAGGTCTATGAAACACGCTCGTTATGCAGTTGAAGCTTTAGGCCATTTTGGATTAGCTTCAAAATACTACTCCCATTTTACATCACCTATTAGGCGTTATCCAGATTTAGCTATCCATAGGATTATCAAGGAAATGCTACAAAAAGGTGTTAAGTTAGAAGATGAAAGATTAGATGAACTAAAAGAAAAAATGAATGAATATGCTAAACAATCCTCTTTACAGGAGAAGATTGCTGAAGAAGCCGAACGAGAAAGCGTTGATTTAAAGAAGGTCGAATATATGAAGCAATTTGAAGGTCAGAATTTCACCGGAATCATAAGCGGTGTTACTTCCTTTGGCCTTTTTGTGGAGCTAGATAATTCTGTTGAAGGTTTGATCCATGTTTCTAGTATGACGGATGATTACTATATCTTTGAGGAAAAGACTTTGAGTCTAAAGGGAGAGCATACAAAAAAAGTATATCAATTGGGGCAGAGGATCCAGATTCAAATAGCTAATGTCAAACTTGAAGATCGAAAGATCGAAATGGAATTTGCAGAAAAATTATAAATTAGGGTTCGGTTTTTATTTTCTTGCATCTTAAAAATGGTAATATGTAGGAAGAGAGTAAAATAATGTAAAATCCTATATAAAACAGCAGTTGACGAAGCGCAGCGGATGCAGTAGACTTAGCAACAATACCTGACAGGAGGAATTGACATGAAAGACTATGCTAATCAACAATTGAGTCTAGCTGCCTTTTCAATGAGTCAATCTGTACTTCTGTCTTTAGACACTGTTATTGCAGTGTCTATTTTTGTTGTCCTCTTATCTTTAATTAGCATTATTATTGTAAGCAACATCATTAGCTTAATTATTTTAGCAATCGTTATTTTAAAAATTGGAAGAAACTCACAGCATGAATGTTGCACTCTTCAGATTCGCACATAAATTAGGTAGGCGAAAAGACGGTGCCGCTTCATAGCGGCACCGTTTTTTTATATAGATTTTTCGGTCCCGGGAACTGAAAAATCAAAAAAACTAGTAAACGAGAAGAAAGAGGTTAGTATTATGCATTTCAAACAAAAATGGGTCTTCGTTCTAAGTCTTCTTTTGGTTTTTGTAATGGTTACCGGATGTAATCAACAACCGGTTGTAAAAGATCCGGTTGAAGAAGTGGTTTTGAAAATCGGTGGTTCCGGTCCACTCACCGGTAGTGCAGCAAGTTATGGAACTTCTGTTAAGCAAGGTGCCCAATTGGCAGTGGATGAGTTGAACAATAACGGTGGCGTTGCCGGTATGAAGTTCGAGCTTTTATTCGAGGATGATGCAGCTGATCCAGCGATGGCGGTCAATGCATATGCACGCTTGGTCGATCAGGGTATGAATGTATCTATGGGAACTGTAACCAGCGGAGCGGGAATGGCGATGACCGAAGAAGTTAAGAAGGATGGCTTTTTGATGTTGACACCTTCAGCTTCTCAAAAAGAAATTACGCGTTATCCCAACAGTTTTCGAGTGTGTTTCACCGACCCGGATCAAGGAACTTATGCGGCAGATTTTATTAAAACAAACGATTTAGCAACAAAAGTTGCGATTTTGTATGACAAATCCAGCGACTATTCTACCGGAATTCGCGATGCCTTTGTAGCGCAAGCCTCTGCTGTTGGCTTGGATGTTGTTGAAGAACAGGCATTTACAGATCAAAGTAAAACGGATTTTAGTGTTCAAATTCAAGCAGTGGAGCAGTCGGGAGCGGATTTGCTTTTTCTTCCGATCTATTATGAAGAGGCCGCAATGATTCTAAAACAATCGACAAATCTTGATGTTGTTTATTTTGGCGTTGATGGTATGGACGGGGTTATTGGTCAAATGGGCTCTGAATATGCTGCATTAACAGAAGGAGTTATGTTATTGACCCCCTTCGCGGCAGATTCTAAAGATGAAAGAACAGTGCATTTTGTTGAATCTTATATTGAGCAATTCGAATCTACTCCCGATCAATTCGCAGCCGATGCCTATGACGTTGTTTATACGATTGCAGCGGCTGTAGAAAAAGCCGGAGTCACTTCTCTGGAGGACGAGGACTTCAATGCCAAATTAATTGCAGCAATGACTCAAATTGAAGTAGAAGGTGTTACCGGGACCATGACTTGGAGTGAGGAAGGCGAACCGGCAAAGAGTGCAACTGCGGTTGTAATCAAAGACGGAAAGTACGTAGCCTTCGAAAAGAAAGTTTCTTAACAAGCAGTCAACAATGGGGGAAAAGATAAATGAGTTTAGCAGCGAGTCTGATGAACGGGTTGAATTTGGGTGCCATTTATGGCCTTATCGCATTGGGTTATACGATGGTATATGGTATTGCTAAGATGTTGAATTTTGCTCATGGAGACATCATCATGACCGGTGCTCTGACCATTGTGATTTCTGTTCATCGATTTGGTGTTTCTCCTTGGCTTAGTATTCTACTCAGTATTGGAGTCTGTGTTAGCCTTGGTGTTCTTATTGAGAAAATAGCTTATAAACCATTGCGAAAAGCCAGTTCGTTATCGGTTCTGATTACGGCTATTGGAGTCAGCTTCTTACTACAAAATACAGCACAACTACTTTTTGGGTCCTCACTCAGAAGTTTCCCAAAAGCATTTCAAGTCCCCTCATTTATAATCGGTGGATTTGAGTTGAAAGGAGATCGTCTTCTTACAATTCTCATAACAGCAATGCTAATGGTAGGTTTAGTTTGGATCGTGTATCGTAGTAAGATAGGTTTAGCGATGAGAGCGGTAGCCCAAGATCGAGATACCGCGGAGCTCATGGGAATTGATGCGAATCGTGTAATCTCCATAACCTTTGCAATCGGTTCGGCTTTAGCAGCAGTAGCAGGACTTTTCTATGGCATTGCCTATGGCTTTATCGGGCCTTATTCGGGATCTATGCCCGGTATCAAAGCTTTTACAGCTGCGGTTTTGGGGGGAATTGGATCAGTGCCGGGAGCCATCGTCGGTGGGGTTTTGTTAGGCTTAATAGAAAGCTTAGCTAAGACATATCTTTCTTCGGAGTTATCAGATGCCATTGTCTTTGCAGTTCTTATTGGTATTTTACTTCTTAAACCCACAGGATTAATGGGTCAAGAGATCCGTGAAAAAGTATAGGAGGCGAATCAACATGCTGAGATTTTCTAAACAGATGAAGCGTTGGTTTGCCTGGATACTTTTGCCTGGCATCTATATTGTAGTTCTATTGTTGCTGCAAGAGAAATTGTTGTCGCGGCATACGCAATCTTTATTAGTTCCTTTGTGCATGAACATCATTCTTGCGCTTTCTCTCAATATCGTTGTTGGCATGTTAGGGGAACTTTCACTGGGGCATGCAGGTTTTATGTCGATCGGTGCATACGCTGGGAGTTTGTTTTCCCTTCAGACGCAAGAATATTTACCTACACTCCTCCGTTACCCTTTAGCAATTCTCTTAGGCGCTCTGGTCGCAGGGTTCTTTGCCGGGGTACTCTCTGTTCCGGTATTTCGCTTGAAAGGCGATTATTTGGCTATTGTGACCTTAGCTTTTGGCGAAATTGTTCGCAGCTTGATCATAAATTTTGCTTGGACCGGAGGTGCAGCAGGACTAAAGGGTACTCCTAGAGATACGACTTTTACCACAGCTTATCTGCTGACCGTTTTTGTGTGGCTGCTCTCTCAAAAAATATATCACTCAAGACTTGGGCTCGAAATGAGAGCAGTCAGCGATAATGCAATTGCTGCAGAAGCCTGTGGAATTGATGTGATCAATCGTAAAAGAGCAGGATTCATTTTAGCGGCGGCAATTGCAGGAAGTGCGGGTGTCTTGTATAGCCACTATTACACAATACTAACAGCGGGAGTCTTTGATTATAACCGTTCCATAGAGATCTTGGTCATGGTTGTGCTAGGTGGTATGGGAAGTATGATAGGCTCTGTTATATCGGCAATGACTTTGACCATTGCACCCGAAGCCCTTCGCTTTTTGAATGATTATCGGATGCTGATTTATTCCTTGTTGTTAATCACTGCAATGATAGGCAGACAATCTCGGATTTTTGGTCAACTGCAACAGAGATTGAAGGAGGTGAAGCGGCCACATGGAGCAATTGAGTAGAAATCCGAAGCTATCGACGTGTCTGAATGTTTTGGAGACAAAAGGGCTGGGAATTGATTTCGGAGGACTGACTGCTTTGAACTCCCTTGATTTTCGTGTTAAAGAGAACGAAATTTGTGGGTTGATAGGTCCCAACGGAGCTGGTAAAACGACGCTTTTTAATCTTTTGACCAATATTTACAAACCTTCACGAGGAAGCATTTCTTTTATGGGACAGGATACCGCAGGGTTAATCCCACACCAATTGAATCACAGAGGTGTGGCAAGGACGTTTCAAAATATCCGTTTGTTTCATCAATTATCCGTATTGGAGAATATCTTGGTTGCTATGCGTCCTTCTCGACAAAACCGTGTTAAAGAGGCGTACGAATTACTTCATTTTTTTCAACTAGATTCACAATCAGAGCAAGTTGCAGGAAACCTACCCTATGGTTCTCAGCGAAAACTGGAAATAGCTAGGGCCTTAGCCAGTAATCCAACGCTTCTTTTGCTCGATGAGCCAGCTGCCGGTATGAATCCTGTAGAAACCAAAGTGCTTTCTCAGCAAATTTCTCAGATCCGCGACCGTTTTCAAGTCAGTATTTTGCTCATTGAACACGACATGAAACTCGTCATGGACATCTGTGATGTGATCTGGGTCTTAAATTTCGGCCAATTCATTGCCTATGGAACGCCTCTTGAAATCGCTAAGAACCAGCAGGTTATTGAAGCATATCTGGGGCGAAGGGAGGCAGCGAGATGCTAAGTGTGAAAGACCTTGAGATCTGTTATGGGAGTATATATGCTGTAAAGAAAATCTCTTTTGAACTGAATCAGGGGGAACTACTTGCTGTAATCGGTGCAAATGGTGCAGGAAAGTCAACAATTTTAAAGGCAATCTCCGGCTTACTACCCAAAAGGGCTGGTGAGGTCAACTTTCAAAATGAATGCATAACGCATTACCCAGCTCATAAAATTGCCCGGCGAGGATTAGTCCATATACCAGAAGGTAGAAGAGTATTTCCGCACATGACCGTTGAAGAGAATCTAAATTTGGGAGCTTACAGTCAGAAACAACTCAATATAGAAAAGAAAGAAGAAATCTATGAGAGGTTTCCAATTCTGAAAATGCGCTCGAAACAAATGGCTTCAACCTTATCGGGTGGAGAGCAACAAATGTTAGCAATGGGAAGGGCTCTAATGAGTTGTCCGAAAATTTTAATGATGGATGAACCCTCCATGGGATTGGCACCGCTTCTTGTGCAGCAGATTTTTTCGATGATTCAACAATTGAAGCATCAAGGTGTAACGATTCTGCTTGTCGAGCAGAATGCCGAGATGGCGCTCGAGATTGCAGATCGAGCCTATGTCTTAGAATCCGGAAGCATTGTGGCATCCGGCAGCGGTCGAGAATTACGAGAGAGCACTACGATACGCAAAGCGTATTTAGGAATTTCATAACAACATCAATAAAGAAAAGCCCTACCTGTTTCAAGTTTGAATGAAAACAGATAGGGTTTTTCCTATTTCGTCTCGAATCAAAGAAGAAAGGAGGAGATTCCAATGAATGAAGTATGTCAGTATTGTAAGCATAACATTTGTATTCATAGAGTGCCTATTTTTTCGACTTTAAGGAAGGAAGCACTCTTACATATCATACCTTTGATTCAGCGAAGTACATATACAAAAGGGCAACGTATTGTCTCTGAAGGAGATTGTATCGATTCATTGATCATCATCAATCACGGCAGTGTTAAGGCCTTCAAGACTACACCGGAAGGACGCGAGCAAATCCTCTATGTTTTTTCGGAAGGGGATTTTTTCGGTGAAACCAACTTATTGGGAAATCAACGATCCAACTATCATGTTGAAGCTCTAGAAGATGTTTTTACTTGCGCTCTAAACCGTGCACAATTTGAAACACTAATCCGAACACATCCGGAAATTGCCTTAAAAATTATCGAAGAATTGGGGCGACGAATCAATGCCATGGAGGCATCGATGCAAAGTATGGGAGTGCGTAGTATCAATGCGCGAATAGCTGCATTACTTTGTGAATATCAAGATAAATTTGCTGAGAAGACAGAATCCGGAATCATCCTTCATCTGCCGCTGAGTAGGGAAGGAATGGCGAATTCCTTAGGAATCGCCCGTGAGACCTTAAGCCGAAAACTTGGTCAGTTAGAATCAAAAGGGGTCATCCGCTCCTTGAATAATAAAACGATGATAGTGTTGCAGCCAGAGATTTTGCAGAATTTAGCTGGTTATTCCGAGTGATTCACTCGGATATTTGATTTGAATCACAGAAATCTTTTTATCCTTCTGTTAAGATGATATCAGCAGAAAGGTTGGGAGAAGATGAAAATTATTGATTCGAACAAAAGTGTATTTGAAATCAGTCAGCTACATCCGGAAGTGATTCAGGTATTGGCAACACTTGGCTTCAAAGATATTTTATTACCGGGTATGTTACAATCAGCCGGTAGAATGATGACGATCCGCAAAGGGGCAACCATGAAGAAAATCGACTGGCTGCTAATCGAATCAACGTTTTCTGAGAAGGGGTTCCTAATCAAATAAGATATCATAAGGAGAAAGAATATGAGCGAACAC
>CAZAFY010000028.1:0-10788 GCA_964484445.1 uncultured Eubacteriales bacterium | reverse complement strand
AAGCCAAAATCGGCAACGAGCGCCATAAGATGCCCTATGTGTAAATATCCATTGGGTTCCGGTGGAAAACGAGTTTGGATCTTGCCATCATTCTTGTTGTTTTTGAGGTCTTCCAACATGATTTCCCGAATGAAATTACTAGATGCAGGTGATGTGTTTTTCTCTTGATTTATATGCTCTAAACTCTCCGACATAAGCATTACCTCCCTTTACTTAACTCTTTCCCGGTTCCTTCATACCGGTTTGTCCGGTAAAATGGAAGTCTCTGATTTTCATGGCAGGAACATGGACGTTCCCCAAAAACGCGGAAATCCGCTGACAATCTTGACTGATTTCCTCTACTTGATTAAACGCTTTAAGCATACTTTCTGTCATCCGCATGTTCGCAACCGCACCAACGACCTGCCCTTTTTCGATTTTGAAGAAGCCATCTCTCGTAAGTCCAGTCAGCAATGCTTGTCTGGGGTTCACAGGATTCATATAGTGGAATCGCGTTACTAATAAGCCTTCTTCGGTTTCAGCAATAATTTCTTTGAGTGATTTATTGCCAGGCTCCATAATGAGATTGATCGGTATCGCTCCTGCAAAAAAGCCCATACCTACAGAGTGCCCTGTGCTTTTTTTGTTTTCTTTAGCTGCAGTCTCTGTATCGTATGCAACTTCCTTTGCTACACCCTTCTCGATCAGGGTCAATTTACTTCTGGGTGTCCCCTCCATATCGAAAGGTAATCCTAAAGAATTCGCATTCTCCCAATCGTCTTGAATGGTGATCTTCTCGTCAAAGATTTTTTCACCCATACGGTCCGTTAAGAAACTCATTTTTTGCTGTATGCTCTTGGCTGAGAATCCCAATAGCGTTGTGTACATCATCAAATTGAAAACCGCTTGCGGCTCAAGAATCACAGTATATGCCCCTATGGGTAGAGTGATCGGATTTTGATTCGCTTTAGCCTTCTGATATGCTGTCTCAAATAGATCTTCTAAGGGAAGCTCGCCTCGAGTGTTTCCCACTCCGGCGGCGTACCCTGCGGCTCCGTTTTCATGGGATATCAACACCGAACAATTGGCGTTATTTCCACGGAAATAGCGACGTATGCCGGTTGAATTTCCAATTGCTACGGAATCCTCTGAGTATGATAACTGGCCATAGGCTTTGTAAGGAAGCTCAACATGCTGCAGCTGTTCTGCTAATCGAACGGCTCTGGCTTCAGCCGGAAATTCATCTGCTAAACTTTGGTCAAACCGATCTAGTTCAATACGCCCAGGTTCTGATACCAGCCCGGGCAATTCTTCACCTTCCGGCAGAAAACCTAAATTCTCTTTGGCTTCTTGTACGGCCGCTTCAATCCCCTCTTTGGTGATTTTATTCGTCGTTACGGAGCTTTTTTTCTTGGAACCAAACAAGATGACTTGCAGGTTTGTTTTATCTTCAAACACGTTCTGATGAATTTCCGAATTGGCAAACCGAGTCAAGCCTTCTGCAGAACCCGTGACGACAACATGTGCCGGCATGGGTGAAGCTGCATCAATAGCCCACTGAATCATTTGATACATCGTTTCTTTATTGAACATCAGCGACACCTACTTTCACGTTTCTAAAGCGAGCCGGAGCGGATCCGTGCCCTACATGCGCTACTTGACCGGGTTCTCCTTTACCACAGTTGGGGGTGCCATAGAGTTGCCAGTATTTTTCATTCGCCACTCCATCGCAACTATTCCAAAACTCGGGTGTGATGCCTGTATAAATCGGATTCTTGAAAATCTTGCCGGTTCTTTTGCCATCTTTGATTTCATAGGCAATCTCAGTTGCAAACTGGAAATTGACCCTGCGATCATCAATGGACCAGCTCTTATTGACATCTAAATAAAAACCATACTCTACGCCAGCAATCAAATCTTCCAGTTCGAAATCACCGGGCATGAGACTGATGTTGGTCATTCGAACAATCGGCATTCTTCCCCAGCCATCGGCACGAGCGGTACCATTGGGTAACAGATTCACAACCGAAGCGGTATCGCGAGATGTCAAAACGTTCTCAATAATCCCCTTGGTAATAATCGGGATTCGTTGGGCTGGTATTCCGTCGTCATCATATCCAAAAGTCCCTAGTCCTTGAGGACAGGTTGCATCGGCAACAATGGTCACTTGAGGAGACCCATACCGAAAATTCCCCAACATTTCCGGTTGTACGAAGGAGGTCCCAGCGTAACCAGCTTCATGTCCCAAGATTCGGTCTAACTCAACCGGGTGCCCAACCGATTCATGAATTTGTAGGGTAAGTTGTGTAGGGTCGATGACCAAGTCAAAATATCCGGAAGGACATTCCTCGGCGGTCAACAAGGCAACCGCTTCTTGAGCGACTCGGGGGGCGTGGCCGAGCAAGTTTAAGCTTCGAATGAACTCAAAACCGGCAGTCGCATAATTTCCACGTGCTGAATTCGGATAACTTCGTGTTTGCATTTCACCTTTCATTACCGCAACCGCATCGATGCCTCCACCGGATTCTGTCAGCGTTTGTGTAATGTACGAACCGTCGGTATCAGCGAAAATCTTATGTTCTTTACGGAATCCTAACGCGCCATGGGTTCTGAAGATTTGTGGTGCCGCTTCCCGCATAGCTTGTTCTGCAGAGAATAACAAATCGATTTTCTCTTTCTTGGAGATGCTAAATGGATCCTCTTTTACAGGTGTCTGATAATGAGTCACCGCAACCGGTTTTTCCCCAAGATCGATCGGCGCCTTTTGAACTAACCGACTGGCTTTGGCTATCGCAATAGCTTGCATCGCCGTTTGCTCCATTTTTGAAAAATCCTGAGATGCTGCAAATCCCATGGAACCATCGAGAAAAACGCGGATACCATACCCATACGTTGTTGAAGTGCTCAATGTTTGAACCTTCATATTTTCTGTAACAATCGATTCCTGGGTTATTTCATTGACGCGAACATCTCCGTATTGAACCTGTTGATCTTTGAGAAACCTCACCAAATCAAGAATTTTCTCTTTCATAATCATCCCTCCTCATTTCAATTTATTGTTTTAACTCCGCCAGAATTCTTTGTTTAGAAGCCTTCACTTCGTAGTTGACTTGCTCTATGTCAATCGTGAGATACTCGCCGTCACGATAAACAACCTCTCCATCGATCATGGTTAAGACAACATCTGTACCTGCAGCAGAATAGAGCAGGTTATTCAAAACATTGTGAGTTGGTTGCCAATAGGGATTCGACATGTCAAGAACGATCAAGTCCGCTCGGTATCCCGGTGCAATGACCCCACAATCTGCTCTTCGTTGAGCAAGGTAGCCGTTGCCGACTGCCGATTGAAGAACTTCCCATGGTTTGACTTGTGTAGGATCACCAGAACGGTATTTTTGCAACAAAGAGAAAAATTTCATTTCCTCCAACATGTTCAAGTTATTGTTGCTCGCAACACTGTCTGTGCCGATTGCGATATTGATGCCTGCTTTCTTCAATTTAGCATAATCAAAAAGGCCGCTGGCTAATTTAAGATTACTTTTAGGGCACGTCACAACCGATACTTTCTTATCACTTAAGATTCTGATATCCTCATCTTCTAGCCAAATACCATGCGCTGCAACTGTTGGAACATCAAAAACACCTAAGCGATCAAAATATTGGGTTGGGGTCAGTCCTTTTCTGCGGGTTTTACATCCTTCAACTTCTTCTTTGGTTTCAGAAAGATGAACATGGATCCCCGTTTTCAGGTCTTTAGCTAAATTCGCAGCTCCCCATACGGCCTTTTCATCTGTTGTGTATTCCGCGTGAATACCGACATCGATTTTGATCAGGCCATCTCCGGCACCGTGATAATTGAGAAAAGCTTTTCGACTTTCAGCGCACGCCGGGCAGCGGCTAAAGTCCCCCCCAAAAGTGCCAACAATGGTGTGGGATAAATTCGCTTTCATCCCTGCCGAAATAAAAGCGGCTGCCATTTTGGGAATAAAATAATACATATCGGTGGTTGAAACGATTCCAAAACGAACCATTTCAGCAATACCAAGCAAGGTAGCATAATACACATCGTCGGGTTGTAGTCGCGCTTCAAAAGGAAAGATACAGTCGTTCAACCATTTGTTCAGAACCATATTCTCTCCATACCCTCTCATCAATGTCATTGGAGTGTGACTATGACTATTGACAAACCCAGGCATGAGCAGCTTTCCTTGCCCTTCATAAATGGCACCTTGATATCCTTCGGGTATTTCACTGCCGACAGATCGAACGATTTTACCTTCTACAAGAATATTTTGATTTGGAATTATCGTTCCGTTCTTTTCCAGGAATGATATATTACGAAACAGCAAGGTTCTCCCCCCGATCATCTTGTGGTAATATTTGGACTCTATCTAATTCCCCGCCGTTTTCATTTCTTCCTTCTCGGCAAAAAAAGCATGACGGCAAACAAGCTACCCACCGCTAAATAGGCTCCTGCAATAACAGGATCGCCCCCGCTAAACAAATTATAACCGCCATAAATCAATAAGATAGCAGCTGCCACCATCATCATAATTCCGCCCTTACTCATGCTAGTTACCTCCTTACCCTGTTTATATCTCTTTGAATAATTTGCCCGGATTTAGAATTCCTTGCGGATCAAAAACGTTGCGGATCCCCTGCATCAAGCGAATATTTTCGTTTCCTGCTATTTGAGCAAGGTAGTCAATTTTATCATATCCAATTCCGTGTTCACCGGAAACCTGGCCAAGCAATACTTGCGCTTTGTCATATAGATCCTTCATAACTTGATTCTTACCTAAAATCCAAGCATCGTCAGAAAGTTGGTTTCTTAAAACATAAATATGCAGATTCCCGTCTCCGGCATGACCAAAACCTCGAATAGGCAAATGGTAAACCGATTCCAAGGAATGAGCAAAACTCATAAATGCAGCCACCTGATTTCTAGGTACAACCACATCACATTCATCAATCTCGTCTGCTGAAGCCTTGATTGCTTCTAAAAAGGCACCTCGAGCCGTCCACAATCCCTCTTTTCTCTCCTGGGTATCCGCTAAGAATACATCAATTGCTCCGGCCGATAAACAGACTTCTGCAGCTTCAGAAAAAGTCCTTTCCATGATATCACGGTCATTGCCGTCAAAGCTGATTAACAAGTAAGCGGGTGCTTTTGAATCGGGAAAGCTTTTGCCAAGATACTTCTCGGTATCTTTTAGTGTTTCTCTCTCCAAAAACTCAACTGCTACCGGTTGTAAACCGGAATTCAAGATTTGCGGTACGGCCTCTATTGCATTCTGTAATGAGGTGAAAGGCACTAATAAACTAACCGATTCTTGAGGTTTAGGAAGGAGTCTCAGCACAGCACGAGTGATGACTGCTAAGGTGCCTTCCGAACCAATGATCAAGTCTTTTAAAGCATATCCAGAGGAATTTTTAACAACTTTTCCTCCTAGTTCCAGGATTTGACCGGTTGCTGTGACTACCTGCAGTCCCCGCACATAATCTCTTGTTACCCCATATTTGACCGCTCGCATACCTCCGGCATTGGTAGAGATGTTCCCACCGATACTCGCTGTTTTTTCGCCCGGGTCGGGAGGATAAAACAGACCTTGGGCTTCAACAAATTGGGTTACTTCCATAAGGAGCACTCCCGGTTCAACGGTGAGTGTCATGTTTTCCCGGTCGAGCTCTACGATTCGATTCATCTTTTGCATGTCCAACAAAATACCACCATAGAGAGGAACACAACCTCCTACCAGCCCGGTTCCTTGCCCTCGGACAGTGACTGGGATTCGGTGTTGGTTCGCATATTGCATGATTTGAGATACTTCCTGCGTCGTAATCGGTTGTACGATCATCTCGGGTAGAGAGATTTTTGTAGATAGTTCATCGTGGCCAAACTCCTCCGGGATATCGGGTCCTATACGAACTCTTGTGGCATCAACAAAACCTAAAATGGCTTGATGATGTTCTTTATTCAATTTTGTAAAAGACCTCATCCTCATCTCTCCTTACTGATTGATTTTAATAGGTCACTGACCTGAGGAATGATTTCGTAACAATCTCCTACAAAACCTAGATCTGCTACATTGAAAATCGGAGCTTCCGGATCCGAATTGATAGCAAGGATATACTCTGCTCCTTGAATTCCAGCCGAAAACTGAACCGCGCCGGAAACACCGATCGTGATCAGTAGCTTTGGTTGTATACTTCGCCCGGACAATCCGATTTGAAATCGACTTTCAGCCCAACCTGCTTCGATCAAAGGCCGACTGAATGCAACTATAGCAGATAAGCTTTGAGCAAGATCTTGAATCATAGCTAGATCTTCCGGTCTCTTCACTCCTCGCCCAACCGCGATGACGATTTCAGCTTCACTGATATCTTGTGCCGGTGGTTTCATTTTCGACTCAAGCACGTTGATTCCGGAGTATTGTAAGGCTTCCCGAAGTGGCAAGCGAATGATTCTCGGTGAGCTACAGTGAGCAACTCTCTTCATGTTCATAACATGCGGTCGAACCGTAGCCATTTGAGGTCTTCCCAGTGGAGTTTTGATTTGTGCCATAATATTTCCACCAAAAGCAGGGCGGGTTTGGATTAAAGCTCCATTACTCAACAACTCCAACCCGGTACAATCGGCAGTCAACCCTGTTTTACAGGAAATCGCAACACGTGGAGCTAAAGATCGGCCCAATGGGGTTGCTCCAATCAGGAGTACGTTTGGGTTATAAACCCGAATGAAATCAGTGACAGCAGCTGAATATGGTTCAATTCGAAAATCCTGCAAAGCCGGTGCATCATAAAGCACAACCTCATCTAAAGGAAATTCAGAAAGCTCATCCATATGTTTCTCCAAAGAAGCGCCAACCAAGATCCCAATAACTTTTTGTTGAAAAGGTTCCCCCATTTCCCGAGCTTTACAAACCAATTCCCAACTTACTGGGTGGATCTTCTCGTGCTGCCACTCCAGAAAAACCGCTATATCCTTTGTTTGAATTTGATTGAATGCGCTCGCATGACCCTCCTCTTCAAACGAAAAGAGTTCCGGACCGAACTTTAGGCACATTTTGCATAGCCTGCATCGGTCGTTAATGCTGAGAAATCCTTCAGCATCGGCTGTGATCCCTTGAAAGGGACAGGAATCAAGATAAAACTGCGGACAATCAACTTTGATTTTCTTAACTACAATTCTACTCATAAGTGTACCCTTCATCATTTTTTAGCAGCTTAAGTCTTTGTAATTGCCGGACGAATTCGAGACTGATCTCCGCAGAGGTGCCTCTGAATATTTTAAGTTCTTCCTTCTTTGGTGGAGGAAAAATTCTCTCTTCTTGTGTTGCCGAACCATCTAGTCCAAAAAAAACATCTTCGTTGCCTTCCGGTAATAAATGGGAACGATTCCATTGCGTGATCTCGCGCTCTTGAGAAGCTTTTCGGAGCAAATAGGAAGGTAATCTCGGAACACAAGAATCCTTGTCAATGGTGAGCAAACAAGGCATCTGAATGTCACAAATCTGAACAAACTCTCCATAATCAGCCGTCACTCGGAAATGATGGTTGAATGGTATAATATCTCGAACCTGACTCATATGAGGGATCTTCAACCATTCTGCTACTGCAGGACCTACTTGAGCAGTATCACCATCGACTGTTTGTTTTCCACAAAGGATCATATGATAAGCACCCATTTTTTTGATGCCTTGGGCTAATGTATACGAGGTTGCCAAAACATCTGCTCCTGCAAAAGCACGATCAGTCAAGAGGAAGCCTTCATCCGCTCCCATAGACATGGCTTCTTTTAAAACCGCTACAGCTTGTAACGGGCCCATGGTCAAAACGCGAACGCGTCCCCCTATATGCTCCTTGAGCCGAAGTCCCCACTCCAAAGCATATAAATCAAAGGGATTCATTTTGGTACGCGTACCTTCTCTTTTCAAAACACCTGTTTTCTCATCGACTTCAACGATTGTTGTATCGGGAACCTGCTTAAGACAAACTATGATCTCCATATCTTCACCCCGTTTGTTAATGTGTATTTCTTCGATACTTCCTTCGAAACTACCTGCAAAAAAAAATCGATGATTCTTGCGATTCATCGATTCTGCCTATTCTTTTAAGGAAGTAGCAAACTAGCCAAACTCATCATAAACAAAAAGGCTCCTGCCATTAGAAAAAAATAGGCCCACTTTTTTTCTGCCCCGTGTTCTTTATGACGGCTTCGCACGATGAGAACAATGGCAGCTGACAAAAACAAAAAAGCTAAAACATTGCTAACTTCAAACCTCATAAAATCCCTCATTTCCGAAAACTAATCGATCTGTGACCAATCACAACCCTGTTCTAAGAGAAGAACGATTTCTTCTAAGTACTGCTGATCTATTTCATGAAAACGGTCCACTAGAGGGCTGTCAATATCTAAAACGCCTACTACGCGATTTTGAAACATAATTGGAATCACGATCTCCGAATTGGAGGCACTATCGCATGCAATATGCCCCGGAAAATCATGAACGTTCTTGATACGTTGGGTTTCTTTGCTTGCTGCAGCAGTTCCGCAAACGCCTCGTCCCATAGGGATTCTTATACAAGCAGGTTTTCCTTGAAAGGGTCCCAACACTAATTCTTGATTATCAACAAGGTAAAACCCCGTCCAATTCAAATCCTCCAATCCATGGAATAAAAGGGCTGCCACATTTGCTAAATTAGCGATTTGATTTCTTTCTCCATCGATCATGGCTCTGCATTGATCGACCAAAAGTTGATACCGCGCTTCTGTATCTTTAGGATACTGAATATTTGCTTCAAAGCTCATATAAAAAACCTCCCTCACGATCCGTTTCTATACTCATAATTATACCACGAAACAACTCCTTCATGCAACAGAAAGGGTTTTTCACAAAGAAGTCGAAATGGTCATTAATTCATTTTTGGAGGTGCTCTTTATGGATCCGCGAGAAATCAATTTATCAGAGCGATGTTGGCTCCCAGGTTCCTCATCCAAAAAAACAGTAGAAGGTTTGGAAGCAGCTGTTAGTTCCGATAATGCCGTTGTTACCTATACTCTCTTAAACATCCTCGAGAAGGGTGGTAACGCCATTGATGCAGGAATTGCAGGGTGTCTTTTACAAGGGGTTTTAGAGCCGTATATGACCAATCACGCCGGTACAGTCACTGCGCTCTATTACGATGCCAAAACACAAGCGGTATATCAGCTCGACAGTACTTCTACATATCCTTCTGGACTTCCGCTCCATAGACCCATGCCTCCGAGATCTGCTTCCGCAGGTTGGGCTTCTACACCAATGGCTTCCTCGATCCCGGGTTTTGCTCCCGGAATCAAAGCGTTGCACGAGCGTTTTGGCACTTTGTCATGGCCGGAACTCACAGATGAGGCGATTTGGTGGGCGGATAATGGAAATCATGTTTCCGAGTATGAACGAGAAGCCACGATGGATATGCATGCTCTGTTTACGTATTACCCCGAAACCAGAGCTTATTTTAAGCCCAATGGCCGCTTAGTCCAAATTGGTGAACGCTTCCCAAAACCCGGTTTAGGTGATACTCTGAGAGGAATTGCCAGCGAAGGTCCTGATTATATGATTTCCGGTGCCTGGGCAGAAGCTTATGTAAAGAAAGCCAATGAAATGGGTTGGAAGATTACCCTAGATCACATGAAAGAAACTCCCCCGCGTTGGGTCGAGCCTTATCGTTTCCAAGTTAAGGAATATGAACTGTGCTGTTTAGCTTTGCCTCAGCAGCAAGGGCAGCAGCAAGCTTTGATTTTAGGAATTTTGGAACACTTGAACATTGATCAATACGAACCGTATTCCGCTGAGCATCTTTATTACATGGCACATGCCTTGCGCTTGGGAAATTTCCATACCGGCTATATGCAAGATACGGTGATTGCAAATCCCGATTATGACTTATTCCGTGATAAAAATTATCACTCCTACTTAGCTCGATTGATTGAAAGCAATAAACCCAAAGTCGATTTAACAGAGCATATGAAATTATCGGTAAAACCATCGCCTAGAGGAAGTCTTCCAAGCGCTGCGTTCTCCTCCGATGAACGGCCCAAAGCTTCATGTGGTAGCTGTGAAATCAGTATTGTGGACCAACACGGAAATTGGCTTCAAATTATGAACACAATTCAAGGTAGCGGTATCCCTGGTGTTGTCGTTGGTGGGGTTCCAATGGGCGGAAGTTCTGCCGGTACCAACGGTTTTGAAGGGATGCAGGTCAAGCTAGTGCCTGGGGCCCGAACCCGTTTGATTATGGGGCATACGATCATTATGAAAGACCAAACCCCGATTCTAATGACTGGGAGTCCGGGAAACCCCTCATTCTCTCAAGCCCAAATGCTTACGAATCTATTATTCTATAAAATGGACCCCTTTACAGCGGGTTATATGCCAAGAATGTATGGATTCATGGCTGACACGACCATTCTTATCGAAGATCGAATTCAACCGGAGGTCATTGCAGATCTACGCAAACTGGGTTCTGACCTTCTGGTTACGGAACCTTGGGATTCACACACCGGTTCTTTCCAGACCTGCTTCCGCAACGAGCTTGGGATTCTAGGAACCACAGTAGATCCCAGAAGATGTGGAGTAGCCGATGGGATAAAGCAATGATTCAGATCACGATACCCGGAAAACCTCCCATAAGTATTCAAACCCTAGTGCTTGATTTTAATGGCACCTTGGCTTGTGACGGTGTTCTTTCTGCTTCGGTCAAGGAAAGTTTACTGTCCTTAAAGGATTCTGTTCAGATTATCGTTGCCACCGCCGATACCCATGGAAC
>CAZAFY010000027.1:1586-10933 GCA_964484445.1 uncultured Eubacteriales bacterium | reverse complement strand
TTGAATATCCCTCTTTACGAAGTTGCAGTAATCAGTTATTATATTGGACAGACGGAGAAAAGACACTCCAAGAGGTTATTCGACTGACTCAACTCGAGACTGGAGTAGACTCCAGTGTTTTTGCTCCGAAATATTTCCAAGTTCTACATGATATGAATCTCATTTCATGGAAAGAATAATAGCCTCAAATAGAAAGGACGATTTCCCATGGGTTCCATTATCGATGGCAAAGCGATTGCCGCAAAAATGCGCAAAGAATTGACACTACAAATCTCAGATCTTTTTGCAAAAAACATTACACCAAAATTGGATGTCATTTTAGTTGGTGACGATGAAGCATCTGTATCTTATCTGCGCTCCAAGAAGAATGCTTGCCAAAAAGCCGGCATTCTCTTTCAAGACCATCTTCTACCCAAAGAAACCTCTATGTCGGATCTGAAACTGCTGATTGAATCTCTGAATCAAGACTCCAGCGTTCATGGGATCATGTTAGAACTACCCCTGCCCAAAGGTTTGAATGCTAAAGAAGCAGTCACCTGGATCGACCCAGTCAAAGACGTCGATGGCGTCTCTCCGGTATCAATGGGATATCTTCTAAGCGGACAAGACTGGTTATTTCCAGCAACTCCACAGTCGGTTTTAGAGATCATTCATCAATGCGGAGTTGACTTGACCTCCCCCCATATTGTCATGGTTGGTTATGGGGCGACCGTTGGTAAACCTTTAGTCCCCCTACTTTTAAGAGAATTGCCAACTCTGACTGTGTGTCGTTCCAAAACTAAGGACTTGAAATCAATCACGCTTCAGGCAGATATCTTGATTGCGGCAACCGGTCGTCCAAACCTGATCCGTGGTGAAATGATCAAGCCCGGTGCGGTTGTCATTGATGCCGGAATCAATGAAGTAGAAGGTCGCTTAGTCGGGGATGTCAACTTTGAAGAAGCCATGGAGGTAGCCTCTCTGGTGACACCTGTGCCCGGAGGTGTTGGTTCATTAACAACCGCGATCCTCATGAGCAATGTTTTGAAAGCGATGAAATTGCAGGGGATCATCTCATAATTCTACCTGTATTTTTGATTGACAAATGTTCTGATTAAAAATATAATGATGGTGCTGTATCCCTTCAAACGTTGAGGATACAGCACCTTTCTATATTAAACCGAATAGGAGAAATGCGAGATGGAAGAGATACAACTTCCTTTTCTACAGGCGATTCGCAGGCAGCAAAATACCGGTCGAATCCCCTTGCACATGCCCGGTCACAAACAAGGCCGTAGCATTATTCCCCCTCTTCAATCCATTCTTGGACCTGCTGCCCTCTATGACTACACAGAACTACCTTTCACCGATGACTTGTCACAACCGGTTGGTGCTCTCAAAGAAAGTCAAGCCATGCTAGCCGATTTATACGGCGCTGATTTCAGTTTTTATTTGGTGAACGGCACGAGTGGTGGCATTATGGCAACCATTTTCGCGTTGTCTGCTGCGGGGAAAAAAGTACTCCTTATGCGCAACAGTCATCGATCTGTCAGCCAGGGTCTCATTCTCAGCGGAGCCACCCCTGTCTACATGGCGACAACCTGGGATAAAGAAACAGGAGTTGCATTACCCCCCACGGTAGATGATATTCGTTCAGCCTTAGAACAGCACTCTGATATCGCCTTGGTCATTTTAACAGCACCCAGTTTTCATGGGTTATCAGGACACTTGGAAGAGCAAATCAAGCTCGTTCATAGCTTTGATCTACCGGTTATGGTTGATGAAGCCCATGGTGTTCATACTCACTTTACTAGTCTATTGCCTAAGGACGCTCTTCAATCCGGAGCCGATGCGGTTATTCAGAGCACCCACAAAACATTGAGCGGTTTCACTCAATGCTCATGGATGCATATTCAAGGCAACCGAGTTTCACCTGCTCGCATTCAAGCTGCTTTACGCATCCTACAAACAACAAGTCCTTCCTACATCCTGTTGCTAAGTCTGGAAGGTGCGATGGCTCAAATGGCGATGGATGGCCCGGAAAAGCTGACCCGCTCCTTGGAATTGACCGCAATTATGAAGGAAAGACTAAACCATGACACTCCGCTTAAATTTTTGGAGTTAGATGAATTGCCTTTGCAACATGTGGCAGGTCAGGACATAGGTAAGCTTTATCTCAGAACGGCTCCTTTTGGATTATCGGGTTTTCAAGCAGCCAATCTTTTAAGGCTCCATGGATTAGAACCCGAATTGGCAGACAGTGGCGGCGTTTTACTGATGCTAACTTTAGCAGATGAAGAAGAACATTTTGTTGCTATCGAAGCCAGCTTACGTGCTTTTGCGAAAACCCTTGATACTACGGCTGAACCCTTCCCACTTCTAACTGAAGCTCCTTGGGCTGCGTTGCAACCCAATATCGCTTTAACACCCAGAGAAGCATGGTTTGCCGAAAAAGAACTCGTCTCCTTCAATCAATCGGTAGGTCGCATTTGTGGTGAAACGGTAACTGTTTATCCCCCCGGTGTACCTGTTTTATTACCGGGCGAGATTATCGAGGTTGAGATTCTGGAATACTTAATGCAAGTCAGGAAATTTGGAGGGAACATTGTCTGTGACAATCATTCCCTGCAAACGTTGACCGTGATTAAACAATAGAAAAGAGTCGCAGTGGCTTAATAACAGCCACTGCGACTCTTTCAATGAATTATTTCTAACGTCGCCGATTTCTACTAAGTAACAGTAACCGAAGCAACTGCATCACCGCCATAAAGGCAGCGGCCACATAGGTCAGTGCAGCAGCATTCAAAACATCTTGGACGCCGGACAACTCCTCTTGCGAAACGTAACCTCCCTGTGTCAGCATTTTTTTTGCTCTCGCTGAGGCATTATACTCTACCGGTAATGTAATGATTTGAAACAGAACAGCAAAGGCAAACAACAAAATACCAATGTTGATCAAAACGTCAAAACTAAAAATCAAACCTGCAAGAAACAAGGGGAACGCTAACGAAGATCCAAAATTCGCCAAAGGAAAGACGAAGGATCGGAATGCCAAAAAGGCGTATGCTTCTTTGTGCTGAATTGCATGACCCGTTTCATGCGCAGCCACACTGAGAGCTGCAACACTTGTCCCTTGAAAAATCTCAGGAGATAAACGTACCGCTCTTTTCATAGGATCGTAATGATCTCCCATATTTCCACTGGTTATCTCTACAGGGACTTGGGATAATTGATTCTGGTCTAAAAGAGCCCTTGCTACTTGTGCTCCAGAAATACCGGCAGATGCTCGTATCGTTTTCCAATGGGTCAAAGCAGTACTTACCTTAGCTTGAGCCCACATTGCAATGATCATTGCAGGAATCAAGAGCAAATATGTTGAATCATACCAAAACATGTTATCACCTCTATTGATCTATTTACTCTATTATAGCACAATCACAAGCCTTGTTTGTGACCAACTCACTTCATAATCTTAAAAGATTGATGAATTTTTCGTAAAGGAGCTTATCATGATACCCACTGGCACCATTATTAGAATCGAAGGCACTTATGCTTGCGTTCGTTTAGTCAGGCAGTCCGCATGTCAGAGCTGTCGAGCTTGTTCTTTGGGACAGAGCGAGAACAAGGAAATTGAGATTCGAGCAGCCAATGAAGCCAATGCTCAAGTAGGAGATTTGGTGGAACTGGATTTGAAAGGAGAAACTGGTCTCCAGGCAGCACTGGTAACCTACACAGTACCGCTTTTGACTTTGTTTCTAGGTTACATCCTCATCGAAAGAGCTACAGGCTTTCTACCCTTTGAAACCTCACAAGCCATAGCGGCCGTCGGTTGTATCGTATTAGCCTTTTTAACCTTTCTGCTTCTTCGCTTACTCGAGCCAAAGTTGAAACGACAAGGCGCTTTCATTCCAACGATTCGTACCATACTGTAGTTTTTTATAAACGTCTTTTGAAAAAGGATTTACCGAAAAGGTAAATCCTTTTTTTATTCCTCCATCGCTACCACTTTCAAATCTTCAATGAGCGCTTGGGCGATCTCCCAGTTATCCAACTTACAACCGCTCGCCAAACGATGGCCTCCGCCGCCATATTGATGGGCTAATGTATTTATGGTTGGTTGGGAGGAGCGAAGTTCAACATGTATTTTGTTTTCAATAACATTCTCAATAAAAAGAGCCCAGACTTTAACACCCAGGATTCCCATCATGGAGTTGACCTTCCCGCGAACCTCGCCGAAGATCCACCCTTTTTCCTCCAAATCATTCTGAGTGATCTTTATGAATGCCAATTGAGGAATCGGTCTTTCATAATTCAGCTTAATAAAGCCATCGATACGAACTTCACTTTCAGAGTATCGATAAACATCATTCGTAATATCAAAAGGAGAAAGATCACCCGGTTCCAATAGGAGGGAAACACGTTTCATAAGTGGAGCCGCTTGTTGAGCATGGATGAAATGGAATCGATTTGTATCGGTCATGATCCCATAATACAAGTACAAGCGCGCTTTCTCAGTCAATTGGGCCGGCAGAAAATCTTTGGCAACTTCGTACATTGCAATCACCATCTCGGATGTAGCCACAAAACCGGTGTCGACCCAAGATAAATTGCCAAAAGGCTGAAAGTCCTCGTGATGATCAATTTTGATCAAGTAGTCCCCCAGGTGCCAATGTTCACCATCGATTCTAACCGTGTTGCTACAGTCACAGACAATGACCAATGCTCCTTGCCAATGATCCGGTGTAAGTGCTTCACAAGGAGGTACCAACGGCAACCTCGGTTCGTTAGCCCCAACAACATGAACTTGTTTGTCTGGCCATATCGAGAGAATCAATTCTTTCAACCCAAAACTACTGCCTAAAGCATCATAATCTTTCATTACATGATGGTGAATTATGATTTTCTGGTAGCTCTCAATTTTCTTCCAAATATCGATAATAAGTTGTTTCTCCATCATCTTCTCCTATATCATCAAATCTTCTACCCTTTAATACCTCCTCGGGCAATTCCGTCAATGATCTTCCTCCGAGCAATCAAGTAAAGTATGACCATGGGAGCCACTGTAAAGATGGATGCTGCCATCATCAAAGGGAAATCATTTCCTGCTTCTGACTGAAAAGCGACCAATCCGTAGGATATGACACGCATTCGATTAGTATTGGTTACCAGCAGTGGCCACATAAAGGAATTCCAAGAAGCGATTGTTTTTAGAATAGCAATCGTTATCATCATCGGTCTTGCTATGGGAACCAAAATTTTAAGAAAGTATTGAAAATCGGTACAGCCATCGATTCTTGCTGCCAAATATAACTGTTTCGGAACGGATTCGAATGCTTGACGCAGTAAATAGATATAAAAAACACTAGCGACATAGGGCAGAAAGAGCACATGATACGTGTCAAACCAACCCAATTTAGCGACAGTCCGAAAATTCGTTATGATTAATGCTTCACTGGGAATCATCATAGTTGCTAAGAATACCATGAAAATGGTTTCTTTGCCTTTGAATTTGTAATGGGCAAATCCAAAAGCCGCTAAACTCATAACAACCATACTGACTGACAAATCCATGATAACTACAATCACGGAATTCGTAAAATATCTGCCGAAAGGTGCTGCATCTAAAAGACGAGTGAAATTCTCCCAATGTAGAGCCTTAGGCCACAATTGTGGGGGCCATGTAACAGCAGCATTTGAATCTTGTAAAGCTGTTATCGTCATCCAATAAAAAGGGAACAGCGTTATGACAGCAAAAAAACCCAAAATCAAATAGCTCAATGTTTTCCCGATTGCTTTCTTTGGAGTTATATTCATGGTCTATGCCCCCTTTCTATGATGCATTGTAATCTGTCTTTCTTGAAAGCCATCGAGAAAAACCGGTTAAAACTAAGATGATCAATAACAAGATCACTGAAGCTGCAGAGGCTAAAGAGTAATCTTTATACACCCACAACTGGTCAAAAATGTAAAAGACCATCGTATTCGCATTATAGATCCGAGCATAACTTCCTATGAGCGCATAAACTTCGGTAAAAACCCTAAACGCATTGATCAGACCAATGGTAAAGACATACGATACCACAGGGGCTAACAGTGGAAGAGTAATTTTAAAAAACGTTGTTGCATTATTGGCACCATCGATTCTTGCCGCTTTGTAATATTGAGGATCTATGGAGAGCATCCCTGTTGTTAAAATCAAAACATTGAAAGCCAGAGAGCGCCAAATTCCAAAAATCATGACTGCAGTCATGGCATATTGGGGATCTTTGATCCAGGGAATCTTTGCTAATCCAAACAGGTTTCCTAAAACCATGTTGATCAGGCCATAATCTGCATTGAATAGATATCCCCACGTAAAAGCAACTGCAACCGCGGAGGTAACATAGGGTAAAAAATAAACTGTTTGGAAAAACACTCTCAATCGTTGAATTGAAGTCAATAAGGCAGAAATCATTAACGAAATCGCAATAGAAATCGGCACTGTAACAAAAGAGTACACCAAGGTATTGCGAACTGCATTCATAAAGGTCACATCTTTGAGCAACCACTGGTAGGTTTTCAACGACAGATCATATTTATCGGGTGTGGGTAGTCTGTTAAAACTCTGAATAAATGCGTTGGCCAACGGATAAAAGGTGAAAACAAGCAGAACAATAAAAGCAGGAAGTAAATAAGGCAGAGCTTTCTTGATTTCTTGTTGCTTCATCCCTATACCCTCGCTAAGGCTTTACCGGTTTCAGCCTCAAAAAGATACACTTTCCCGGTAACGAACCCAATTGTTATGTTTTGCTCCTCTTCAATAAGGGTATCAATACTTGCAACCATGGAAACTTCTTGCCCGTTCTCTAGGCGTACCCGACACAATCGCTCCCGACCTAAAAGCTCCACATTTTCTACTAGACCCCGTAATCCTTTCTCTTTGACCTGGATTGCTTCTGCGCGTACTCCAACTGTTACCGGTCCATCTTGTCCCGAATGGCCGGCAATACGATATCCATCTACCATAACCGCCCCGTTTTCAAACCGACCTTTGAAAAAATTCATGGTGGGAGAACCAATAAATCCAGCA
Source organism: uncultured Eubacteriales bacterium (assembly GCA_964484445.1). Lineage (GTDB taxonomy): Bacteria > Bacillota > JAAYKD01 > JAAYKD01 > JAAYKD01 > CALCNS01. The sequence goes on along the minus strand of CAZAFY010000027.1, from coordinate 3,885 downwards.
ACAAACAAATTGTTGGGTTTCTCATATACATCTTGTGGTTTCCCTTGCTGAATAAAATTCCCCGCTTCCATGATAACGATTTCATCACTGATTGTCATCGCTTCTTCTTGGTCATGGGTCACAAAAACGGTCGTGATTCCGGTTGCTTTTTGAATGCGTTTGATTTCTTCACGAGTGCTATGCCTTAACTTAGCATCTAAATTGGATAAGGGCTCATCCAAGAGTAAGATCTCCGGTTTTTTGGCTAACGCTCGGGCAATGGCAACGCGTTGTTGTTGTCCACCGGAAAGCTGAGCCGGTTTTCGATCGAGCAAATCACTGATCTGAACAATTGTAGCAACCTCTAGGACACGCGCTTCAATATCTTGTTTTTTCCATTTTGCATTCTTCAATGGGAAAGCAATATTACCAGCCACAGTCATATGCGGATAAAGAGCATAATTCTGAAAAACGAGCCCGATTTTCCTTTCCTGCGTATCTAAATGAGTAACATCCTTATCACGGAAATAAATCTTACCTTCGGTCAGTTCTTGTAATCCGGCTATTGCAAAAAGAGTAGTCGATTTCCCACAACCGGAAGGACCTAACAAGCAAATCAGTTTCCCTTCAGGTATTTCTAAGTCCACCTTGTTGACAGCAATCACTTCATTTTGGGGGTTTTTTCGATCTTGAAATCGTACTGTAACATCTTCCAGTCGAATGCGCACGCACATCGTTCCCTTCCATATATAGTAAATTAGTATATTTATCTTTGCTTTCTATATTATGTTTCTCTTACTAAAAATCCTTCTCATTTACTCTTCTCAAAGGTCAAAAAAAGACCTGTCGGAAAACCGACAGGTCTTTTGATATGTAGCGATTATCTTCCGGTCAAAGTTTTGTTAACTTCTGCGGTCAAATTGTTGAAGAAGGTTGGGAAATCCGTATAAGCTTTTGATAAAATTTTGGACATTTCATCGTCTACATTTCTACGAATCACATTGGAGTTTGCAAAGGCAGGGGTGTAATATAATTCATAAGTATCGAATTGTTTCAAAACAGCATTGATGGCTAAAGAAATCTTAGCCTTTTTAACATCCAACGCAGTACCGTCGGCATTCTTACCACTTAAGAAAGTCTTAAAAGATTCGCTCTCTTGGGCGCTCTTGCGAACCGGGATATACCCTGAAGCCATCGAGAATTTTGCAGTGTTTTCAGTGCTGGTGAGGAAGAGCAAGAATTCAACAGCGGCTTTTTCTTTTTCTTCACCTTTTTTAGCAATGGACATACCGGCGCCTTGTTGGATTACAGCAGGGGTTTCACCTTCCCATACCGGGTACGAAAGACAAGCTAATTCATCATTTTCGGCTTGGCCAACGGTGGTAACCGGGAACAAGTATGTAGTACCGGAATTGGATCCGACGTAACAAACGGCAGTTCCGTCATTCATGAAATCAGAGTTGTATTTTTTATTGGCATCCTTCACAACGAGCCAGCCTTCGTTAATACCTTTGCTTACGAAGTCATAAATACGTTGCTCGGCTTCTTCATTGGGGGTAAAGGTTCCGGGGGTCACAAATTCATGACCTTGTTGGAATCCGCCCAAATAGAAGAAGTTCGCTAGAGAGTCAATTCCGAAGAAGGTTTTTCCGGTTAGATCAAAGTACCCTTTACCAGCTTTGGCAATTCCTTCCCAAGTAGCTAAATCTTCATCGGTAGCACCGATTTGCTCTTTGACACTGTCAAATAATGTTTTATTGACAAATAAAAGTTCGGTAGACTTAGCAATAGGCATTAAACGGAATTCTCCGCCTTCAAATTGGGAGCCTTCTTTGATGAATCCTTCATAATAGTCGGCCAGATCTTCTTCACTGAGGTAGCTTCCCATATCGGCAATAAAGCCTTTCGCATGTAAGGTTGCTGTAATATCCGGATAACCATGAATAATATCCGGTAGTTGTGCTAACCCAGCATCGGAAGCGGTTTGGATTTTCTTTTCTAAATCAGCAGTAGCACCTTGGTTTTCAGCAGTTACTGTGATCTTCTTCTCAGCACCGACTGTTGCGTTAAAATCAGCCACGATTGCATCTAAAGCTTCTTGCTGAGCACCACTAAAGTAATGCCAAATGGTTAAATCGACCGGTTTCACTTCAGGTACGGGGGTTGGAGCCGGGGCTGGAGCACAGCCGGCCATGAGGATCATTACCATTGCCAACAATGCAGCTAAGAGTTTTTTACGCATAAAGAATACCCTCCTTCGAATTAGTTCAAAATCATTCTACATCATCCCCTGAAAAAAGACAAGGGTTATTTTTTTCCA
>CAZAFY010000027.1:0-1486 GCA_964484445.1 uncultured Eubacteriales bacterium | reverse complement strand
CGTAAGAATTGAAAACGCTCTCCCGATTTCGCTTCTGCAACCCGGGGTTCCACCATACAATTGGTAATGACTTGTAGTGAATCGGGGTTGACAAAGTCTGTGAACTCCTGACCTTCTTCGGTTTCCTCCGGGTTGTCTTTGGTGAATAATGTGTCATATAGGCGCACTGTAACCGCTGTAGCATGTTTAGCACTCACCCAATGAGAAGTTCCTTTCACTTTTCTACCCGATTGCGGACCACCGCTTTTTGTTTCGGGGTCATAGGAACAATGCAGTTCAATGATTTCACCTTGGTCATTTTTAATTACATCATGACACTGAATAATATAGGCTCCTTTGAGACGAATCTCACCACCCGGACGCAAACGATGAAATTTCTTGGGCGGGTCTTCCATAAAATCCTCTTGCTCAATATAGATTTCTCGGGCAAACGGAACTTGACGTGTTCCTGCATTTGGATCTTCCGGGTTATTCTCGATCTCTAAAAGTTCTTCGGAATCTTTGGGATAATTGGTAATGATCAACTTTAAAGGATGAAGCACTGCCATAACTCTGTGAGCCGTAGCATTTAACTCCTCTCGGATACAATGCTCCAATAAGGCAGCATCAACGGTTTTTGGCGAACGTGAAATACCGGTTCGATTGATAAAATCTTTCAAAGACGAAGGAGTATACCCTCTTCTTCTCAAACCGCAAATCGTCGGCATTCTAGGATCATCCCAACCTTGGACATATCCTCCCTCTACCAGCTTTCTCAATTTCCGTTTGCTCATAATTGTGCCAGTAATATTAAGACGTGACCACTCATACTGATACGGAATCGGATTCTGCGGATTTGTTTGCCATTTCACGTTATCAATAAACCAGCGATACAATTCGTTATGGTCAACATACTCTAGAGAACACATAGAGTGAGTAACACCCTCAATGGCATCCGACAAAGGATGCTGATAGTCGTACATTGGGTAGATGTTCCACGTGGTTCCGGAACGATGATGAGGGGCTGTTTTAATACGGTAGATTACGGGATCTCGCATGTTCATGTTTCCGGATTTCATGTTGATTTTAGCACGTAAAGTTCGGCTTCCTTCTGGAAACTCACCGGCTTTCATTCGCCTGAAAAGATCGAGGTTTTCTTCAACACTTCGGGCTCGGAAGGGAGACTCTTTACCCGGTTCGGTTAACGTACCACGATACTCTCTCATTTCTTCTGCTGAAAGGTCATCCACATACGCTTTACCATCGATAATCAATTGTTCGGCAAATTGATATAACTTTTCAAAGTAATCCGATGCATAAAACAATCGGTCTTCGTAATCATAACCCATCCAATGGATGTCATCGATAATATTATCCACGTATTCCTGCTCTTCGGCATCCGGATTGGTGTCATCGAAGCGTAAGTTGCATTTTCCCCCCATTTCCTCTGCCAAGCCAAAATCGGCAACGAGCGCCATAAGATGCCCTATGTGTAAATATCCATTGG
>CAZAFY010000026.1:0-11042 GCA_964484445.1 uncultured Eubacteriales bacterium | reverse complement strand
CCGTCTGTCCAATATAATAACTGATTACTGCAACTTCGTAAAGAGGGATATTCAATTAACAGTGATTTATAGGCTTTTTGAACCTCTAGTGGCATTTTTTCAACCGTGCCGCGGGCATTGAAAGGGCCTCGGAAGAGACGAACGGGAATTTTTTGACTTTCTTGCGCTGGAATCAAGGACTCCTCAGTTTGAGGCAATTCCAGTTTGAGTGCAGTCAGCTGCTCTTTTAGTATTGCTTGGGTATAATCCTTCATGATTTTGACTTGGCGCTTCACGGCAGCATTGAGTTGTAGTTTACCGGAACTGATAAATCGAGATAAGTCTTGCATTTCTTCTTCTTTTAAAGAGAGCAAATGGGAAATCAGGTCTTTCGTTTTCAAATACGTCGATAATTTTGTTTCAGAGGTTTGGTTTACAGCGCTCGCCATGTCTAATTTTAAGAGGTTGTTGACATGGTTGATGTAACTAGTTCTAGACAAAGGAAGTAGCCAATCGATATCCTGAATATCCATCGTTGCTAATAGATAGGCATACGTAGCGCTCATACAACCGACACGATAAAGCATTTGAGGATCGACTTTGTCTAAGGTATCGGCGCTAGTATGGTAGAATTTATCGGGCCACTGGATCAACATGGGACTGGGGATTCCTACGGTAGGATCAGATAACACATAATGATCACTTCCGCCGGAGAATGGGCTGACTGCATATTTAAATAAAGCATAACTGGTATTGCCGGCAAGGTTCTTAGCCTCTTCAGTCACGGCTTCAAGGACACCGGCCATTAGATCCCCAACAAATGATTTTGCTGCTTGAGGAGGATACTCAACTACCAAGGGACCTTGACATAGCTCCTGCTTTTCTCCAACCATATCTAAATTCAATCCTGCCAGAATCTTGGGGATTTTTGACTCGTTTTGTGAAAGGAAAGCATAAGTGCCGGTCATTTCCGGAACAAGTAAAAAACGGATCCCCCGTTTTGGCTTGGCTAATTTCCCTTCATCAATTAGTTTTTGCAAGGTGCGTGCTGCTTCAATGGCAACTCCTACCCCGGAAGCATTGTCGTTGGCTGAAGCTTGAGGATGACACAAATGGGCAGTCACGATCACTTCTTCACGAGTAGTGCCGGGAATAAAAGCATTCACATTCTCAATGGAACCGGGATATAATTTTGCATCTACAAAAGCTTTTGCAGAGAGATAAGCGGGAGTCTTTTTATCTGCTTGATGAAGTGATTTCTGCTTGATGCAAAGTTTTTTAAGCCAATCCCCTTGCTTGGGGGAAAGTGCAAATCCAAAGCAACGCTTTTCAAAATTGGTCCACCAAAAAGACGTATAAAGAATGGCATCCGGAATATCGAAACGATGTCGGACAATAGGAAACTCGACCATTCGTTCACTGATGATACCTACAGCTCCACGCTTTTCAACCGCCCAAGAACGAACTTTATTCCAATCACCATCGGAGAAAACCAAAGTGCCTTCAAAATTGACGTCCAGGTAATGGTTTTCATCATCGCCATGCTCAAGCCAAATGATCGGTGCGGTGATCCCTTCTTTCGGGGTTGCTATACTTCGCTGGATGAGAGACATTTTCTCTGCTTGGAAGTCACAGAGTCGAATGGGCTCGTCGGTAAGGATGTCTAGGGTGGCTTCATTACAGGACCACTCTTCCCACATTGCATTGGTCCAGTAAGAGGTCTTGTGATCGGCGGGATACGTCAGGATCTCAGATTTTACTCGGGCTTCTTGAAACATTTTAAGGCAATATTTCGCAGCTTCACGGTAACCGGGGCTAGATTGAATCCGATGATGTTGACTGACTTCGGCAACATGGTGAAAAGAACGCTGACCGGAAAACTCACGTTGAACTTTGGCTAATATAGGTCTTATCATATTGCTCACCTCTCCTTATATTTTTTGTTTAGTTCTTGAAGATGATCCTGAAATCCTCTTTCATTTGGTCGTTAATTGTATCATTTACTAAGACGGTGTATGTTGGCAGGAATGCCTGAATTGGTTACAGAAAGTTTATCGAAAGTGGCAAAATCCACATACGTTGGCCCAAACGGGCAGAAAGGAAAAGTACGATGAATCTAAATGCAGAAGATTTATTAAAAATTGTCAAGGAACACGAGCATGAGATGATCACCGAACTTTCCCATCTGGTGACTCATAGTTCCTATACCTACGCACCAGAATCTGTCAATCGTCTGCAAGAATATATCGCAGATCAATTTAGAAAAGAAGGGTGTAAGGTAGAATATCTATCTCCCAACAACGCAATCTATGGTAATCATCTGAGAATTGAATGTGGAGTTGGTAAAGAGCAAATTCTGTTATTAGCTCATGTTGATACAGTTTATCCTGAAGATACTGTTGCCAAAAGTGAATTTTCCATAGAAGGTAATCGGCTTGTTGGTCCCGGAGTTTACGACATGAAGGGTGGCGTTCTGCAAGTATTGTGGGCAGTGCGACTATTAAAACGACTTGATTTGAAGACCAAGTATCGAATTGCAATCATTATTAACAGTGATTCCGAAGCGGGTGGTGTTTCATCAAGAAGGTATATCGAAAATGAAGCCATCAAGAGTAAAGCGGTATTTGTTTTGGAATCTTCTGCTGCTCCCGAGGGAGAATTAAAGAATCAACATTGTGGTACTGGGAGATATCGATTAAAAATCAGCGGTGCTTCCGGTCATCCAAGTCAATATTCTCCGACTACATCAGCAATCCAGGAATTATCTTTTCAGATACAACGACTTCATAGTTTATCTCAACCGGAAAATCGTTTGGTAGTCAATGTAGGTCAAGTTTGGGGTGGAGATACGGTCAATACGATCTCCCCACATGCAACCGCTTTAATTGAAATGCGCTTTTTAGATGAGGAAGATGGTTATCGAACCGAAGCATTGATTCTTAATGCGCAACCTTTCACCAATTGTACCGTTGAAATCAATGGAGACATCACGCGGCTTTCTGTTCGCAGAAATGCAGATACTCAACGATTGATGTGTATGGTAAGGCACTTAGCTGAACCTTTGGGTTTAAAGCTCAAAGATGGAGTCGTAGGGGAAGCGAGCGATGGCAATTATGCGGCTACCCTGGGGGTTCCTACGCTCGACGGCTTAGGCCCGGTAGGGGGAGGCGCGCATAGCGAACAGGAATATATAACAAGAGAGTCTTTATTACAAAGAACAGCTTTGCTCATGCGAATTCTTTGTAATGCAGACCTATAAGCTGGGAGATAGGGTCAGCAGTTGTCTATTTTCGTTATATAGGATGATTGAAAAGGATATTCGGTCTTTTATCGCGAATCAAATATATAATGCGGAGTAATTCCGTTAAGTTTTAAAGGAGGAACTATTTACATGGCATTTAAATCGGACATCGAGATCGCACAGGAGGCGCAGCCACAGAAGATCCAATTCATCGCAGAGAAGCTGGGGATCATGGAAGACGATATTGAACTTTATGGAAAGTATAAAGCAAAAGTCGACTATAATTTACTCAAAGAAGAGCGTAAAGATGGTAAAAAGGCTAAATTGATTTTAGTTACTGCCATCAACCCCACACCGGCAGGAGAAGGAAAAACCACAACCACCATCGGGTTATCGGACGGATTAGCAAAAATCGGCAAAAAGGTCGCAATGGCGTTACGCGAACCTTCTTTGGGACCGGTTTTCGGAGTAAAGGGTGGCGCAGCAGGCGGCGGCTATTCCCAAGTTATCCCCATGGAAGATATCAATTTACATTTTACCGGTGATTTCCATGCTATCACTTCTGCTAATAACCTTTTGGCAGCTATGATCGACAACCATATTTATCAGGGAAACGAGTTAGGGATTGATCCTCGGAACATCATCTGGCGTCGTTGTATGGATATGAACGATCGTCAATTACGTTACATCGTCAATGGTTTAGGTGGCAAGAGCAATGGGACTCCTCGTGAAGATGGGTTCGATATCTCAGTAGCATCGGAAGTCATGGCAGCATTTTGTTTATCGAACGATCTCATGGAATTGAAAGAGAAACTCGGTAGCATTATGGTGGCGTATACCTATGACAACAAACCGGTTTATGCCAAAGACTTGAAGGCACAAGGTGCTATGGCGGCATTGTTAAAAGATGCTCTGAAGCCCAACCTAGTGCAGAGCTTAGAAGGCACCCCGGCGTTCATTCACGGTGGTCCCTTTGCTAACATTGCACATGGATGCAATTCCATTGTAGCCACGAAAATGGCTCTTCATCATGCAGATTATGTTGTCACAGAAGCTGGTTTTGGAGCCGACTTAGGCGCCGAAAAATTCTTTGACATCAAATGCAGATTAGCTGGATTAATACCCGACGCAGTAGTCATTGTTGCCACAGTCAGAGCTCTAAAATACAATGGTGGCGTTGCTAAAGAAGATTTGAATGATGAAAACTTGGAAGCTCTGGAAAAAGGCTTACCGAATTTATTAAAACATGTTGAGAACATGACTCAATTATTCCATGTTCCCGCCGTTGTTGCAATCAATCACCGAACCAGTGATACCGAAGCAGAATTGAACTTGATTCAAAATCGTTGTAACGAGCTCGGTGTTAATTCTGTTTTGAGTGATGTATGGGCTCTTGGTGGAGCAGGCGGTAAAGCATTAGCCGAAGAAGTAGTACGCTTGACTGAATTAGATAACAAGTTCACCTTCCTTTATGAAGATGCTATGCCCTTAAAAGATAAAATCACGACAATTGCGCAAAAAGTATATGGTGCAGCAAAAGTTGACTTCTCTGCTGCTGCCAGCCGAGAACTTCGCAAAATTACTAGAATGGGATTTGGTCACTTACCAATTTGTATGGCGAAAACCCAATACTCATTGACAGATGATGCTAAAGTGATTGGTCGCCCTGAAGGCTTTACAATTAGTGTTCGTGAAGTTGTATTAAGTTCAGGCGCCGGATTCGTTGTTGCCGTTACCGGTGAGATTATGCGTATGCCTGGCTTACCCAAAGTTCCATCTGCCGAGATAATTGATGTGGATGCCGACGGGAAAATCAAAGGATTATTCTAAATCCAAGCAGAGGCTGTTTCACAAAGTGAAGCAGCCTCTTTTTTAAGAAAGAAGAGATGAAATGAGTTATAGTGAGTTATCAGCAGCCGATTTTGTTACTCAATTAGCTTCTAAGGCTCCCGTCCCGGGGGGCGGCGGAGCAGCGGCATTGATTGGGTCAATGGGCGCAGCATTAGGGAATATGGTAGTCAATCTCACCAGTGGCAAAAAGAAATATGCGGCTTACGAAGAGGATCTACAGCGTATTTTACGAGAGCTGACTGAATTGCAAACAACATTGTTGAAGTATATCGATGAGGATGCGGTAGCATTTTATCCTTTATCCCAAGCATATGGCATCAAAGCAACCACAGATGACGAAAAAGAACAAAAGCAAATCATCTTACAAAACGCCTTAAAGGAAGCAAGCATCGTACCCATGAAGATTGTGCGAGCGTGTTATCTCGGCTTGGAAACTCAAGAAGAATTATCTGTGAAAGGGTCGACGTTAGCAATCAGCGATGTTGCATGCGGTGTACAGGCATTGCGGACCGGATTATTGGCGGGAAGAGTCAATGTCATGATCAACCTAGGGATGATCAAAGACCAAGATTTTGTCACTAGCACGAAATCAGAATTGGATGATTTAACTGAAAGAGGGGTTTCTCTAGCAGATCGAATCTTTGCTGAGATCGAGGCTAAATTAATGTAATTAAAAAAACAAGAGGCGTGATCCTATGATCACGCCTCTTGTTTTTTTGTGATAGACTAGATCATGCCTGCACGGAAGATTGCATTAAAGACCAGTTTATAGGTATTATGGGCTTGTGCTCGATAAATTGGATTAAAGGAGAAGCAGATGACCCGGCCTTTACCGTAAGGGATCTCACACAAAGCGGTTCGACCGTTGAGCTGGGCTTGAGGATCCAACATCCAACCAGATTGTAAAACGTTTCCGCTCGGATAATGGGCTAAGACCGTTCCTCGATCAACGGCTAAAGCCCCAGAACGTTGGAACCAAATGGATTCTTCCGGATCGGTTCCCCAGGTAATTGGATGATTGGGGTCAACATTCACTCTCAGAATAGATCCAGGGATGTAGAAATCTTTTGGAGGCAACTTTTCTAGTACATTTCTTATGGGAAGATTCAAAGCACTTATCGCATATTGAACAGCTTGATCCATAGCAATAATGGTGCCACCAGCTTCGGCAAATTCTCTCAGGGCTAAAGCGCCACTTTCGCCAATTCCGCCAAAATAAGGAGCAGGGACAATCGTTTCCGGCCAGCCCTCTTCTAACATCTTCGGCATCATACTCGGTAATATAATCGCATCGTATTTTTCGATTAGATTTTCTGCCTGGATAACATCTTTGGTCGGACGATCAAAGGTGAAGTTGAATTGTTCCAATACAAATCGCAACCATCCCTCATCCATTGCACCACCTGAATAGGTGTTATAGAGACCAAATCGAACCGGCTTAAAAGAAACAGTGGGTAGGCCATTTTCCCAAGGTGTGATTATTAAGCCTTTGTCACTCCAATGTTGCAACCATTTTCCTAAACCAACCTGTGCGGGAATGACCCATAAGCCAGCGGGAAGGACATAGTCTTTGGTCTCAATGGTTTTACTGAGCCTCTCAACTTTTAAACCGTGGTTCAATAAGTCATTTGCAAGAGCAAAGGCGTCGTTCACTTTAGGATCGACGATATAGCAGGGGGCATCAAGGCGAGAGAGAGTAACGGGCTTGGGTGTAACATCTTTTAAACGAGTCATAGAGACTGTAATCGGTTCAGAAGCAGCTTGTGTATCGACACCCATTAAGAGGCCTTGTGTGAAAGCGGTGACATCATAAGGTCGTTGAGGAGGCCCACCGGGGTATTCTCTGATGTCGGGATAATTTTGAATTTCCAATAAACATTTTGCGAAAGCAAAATAAGGTTGCTCAGAAGGAATGATCACAGATCCGGCTTCGTAAGTAGTAGCGTTACACTCAAACGCGGTATTGGCAGTAAACATTTCGACTTGAGCAATGTTCATCATTTTGAGCAAGCGATGAACCGAATCAAGAGCTCTTTGTCCTGTAGGAATAATAAAGCCATAAGGTGCGCCCTGACGTTGGATCGCTTTTTGGCCTATCTTCAGGAAGTTTCTCATCCATGTTTCTCTGTTGCGAGCGGCATGGGCAAGAAGCGCTTCCGTAGCTAACCGTTCATATTCCATGATATCCCAGAGATGCCATTCGCCACCTAACCAGGGTTCAGGGAAATTCCAAGCGCGAACTTTTCCGTCGTAGCCAATCCCTGATGCTAACTCTTCATATTTCACATCGACTGGGGTTGCGATTTTACAGGATGCTGCTTCTGTCAGGATGCGAATCCCACCATGAGTGTGTTGGAACGAGCGGGCTGGGTTCCAAGCGTCATAAATCGCATGAATCAGAACACCTTTTTTATCTTGTGCTGTCAATTCTTGAGCCATCGCAGAACCGATCCAAACAATCTGTTGTTGAATAATTGGGTCTACATTGGGTTCAATGGGATCAACATAGGGAGGGATAAAGAAACGTGCAGCGTTTTGACCCATTTGATGCATATCGAAAACAATCTGTGGGTGCCATTGACCATGGATTTTTTCAACAGTTAAGCGATTTTCAACTTGACTAAAGGTATACCAGTCTCTGTTGTTATCGTGACCCACATATTTTTGATAAAGCCAAGGCATAGGTCCGCCTTCGTATTCGGTTCCCAAGTTCTGACGATACCAGTCTGTTATCATCTGATGTCCATCGGGATTGAGTGAAGGGACTAAAATCAGAATCACATTGTCTAAAATGGCTTGGGCGTTCGGCATGGTTCCACTCGCAAGAGCATGAGCCATATAGAGGCTGTATTGTGGACCTCCGATTTCAGTAGCATGAATTCCGCACGAAATCATAACAACCGTTTTAGCGTTTTCTAAGGTAGAAGCAGTTTCATCGGGATCAAGTTTTCTTGGGTCAGCAAGTTTAGCATGTTGCAGTCTTAACGCTTCTAAGTTGCTTTGATTCTCTTCTGAAGTAATGACCATATAAACAAACGGTTTACCTTCAGTGGATTTCCCCATTTCTACTAATTGGACTTTCGGTGAGTTCTCGTTGAGATAAGTAAAGTAAGAGAGCATTTCGTTCCAATCTGCCAGCGTCCGATCGCTTCCGGGTTTAAATCCAAAAAACTCTTTGGGACATTTGAGATTCATAAGTTCGACCTCCTTCGATGTTGTCTTTCTTTATTTCGACAATTGAAACACTTTCCCTGCAATGTACAACAAAAAACCTCATCTGATTTCAGATGAGGTTTAGATTAGAGAATACTTCGCATAGCATATGCCGGTGCTTCCCTTCGCGAATCGGGCTGGTGGGGTTCCTTGACCGTTTGATAAAAAGCATCCATTGCTTGCAGGGCTTTTAGCAACTTTTTGAGTTGGTGTTCTGGCAATGTATAAATGAGCTCTTGCAAGATCAAAAGGATGCAGGTAGGTAAAAAAACATGGGGAGAGTCGCAGTTGAATAAAAAATCTGTTGTAACAAGCCCCCCGGGAAGGGTAACTTGCAACAAGGTGGTCATTTTGTTGGGTGGAGGTGCATTGTTAGGAGGAGCAAGCAACAATTGAACTTGATCTCCTAAAATGTTGACTCGGTTTTCAAGAGATAAATCGCTGTCGATCATAAATGAAGTAACATCTCGAATATAATCAGTCAATTGTTTGCCTTCGTCAAGATCCGCGATCTGAAAAAGGATTTCTGCATAAGTGGTTAAGAAAAGCTGTAGTTTGATCTGAAAAAAATCATAATGACCGTCTAACCGGTGAAATTCAACCCAACCTTGATCCAATTCCGGAAAACCAACTTGCAAGGTTGCAATGGTTCGTATTTCCGGAGTCTGATAAACCGGAGGGGTTGGCCGCGCGACGGATTTTGAGGGTTCGTTTTTTTTGAAGATTGAACCAAATTGATTGCGTTGCATAAGAATCCCCCGTTCAAACCTTGAACTTTATATTTACTCATTCTTCAATCTTCTACTTGAGTCCTCCTTTGTTTTCGATTTTTGAAGAAATTCAAACAGTAAGGAAGATCAACCCTCACATAGGTTTGTGTAAGATTTGGTAATCGCTTATGAAAAAGAAGGAATCTATCCTTCGGTTGTGAAAATAACGACGGCTGTAATAGAAGAGGAGTGTGTGATATGGACCAATCTCGTGCAGAACGGGTAGCAGTGCTTGAAGCAATTTCGCCACAAGATATGCGGAAAAAAATATTCGATATGGCGTGGCCTGCAACCGTGGAAGCAGTTCTACAAATGATGATAGGTATGGTTACCTCTGCACTCATTGGGCAAATCGGTACCGTAGCCATTGGTGCGGCGGGTTTGGGGAGAAGGATCACTCATTTAGTCTGGGCTATTTTTGCTGCGGTCGGCACCGGTTCAACAGTCATGGTGGCACGCTCGATTGGTGCCGGTAATAACAAAGCTGCCAATCGATTTGCGGATCAAGCCATGTTATTGACCCTTGGTATCATTGTGGTTTTCACCTCAATATTAATCATGTTTCCTCATTGGCTGATTCAAACCTTATATGGGACGACCGGCGAACTTTTGGAAAGTGCTACAACGTATTTGCGAATTACGGCTTTAGGGGTTCCCTTTATGTCGATCATGCAGGTGAGTGGAGCTTTAATGCGTGGAGCAGGGAATACCAAAGTCCCCATGACTGTGGCAACAACGATCAATATCGTCAACGTGGCACTCAGTTATCCCATGATTTTTGGAAAATTCGGCATCCCGGCAATGGGCTTGGTAGGAGCCGCCTGGGCTTTAGTGATATCTCAAGTAGTTGGAGCGATTCTTGCTCTCTATATTCTTTATTTTAGACAAACCAGCTTGAGTTTGAAATTTAACGGTCTGAGATTTGTTTGGAAGGATGCCAAGCAAATTCTAACCATTGGTGTTCCTGCCGCAACAGAAAACCTCATGATGAATTTTGGTGGTATTATGTTGACTTCTCTGGTAGCATCCTTTGGAGCAGTGGAGTTGGCGGCGCACCAACAAGGCATGACAGCAGAATCTTTATCCTATATGCCTTCTATGGGCTTCGCGATTGCAGCTACTGCTTTTGTTGGAATGTCCTTGGGTGCCGGTTCGGTGCCCTTAGCGGAACGCTATGTTAAAGAATTAGCAAAATGGGATTTAATTTTAACCTCCTTTACTGCATCCTTTTTGATTTTTACACCTAAACTTGTATTTTCTCTTTTGAGTAATGATCAATCAGTCATTGATCTTGGAGCAAAATACTTGATTTTAATGGGGATTTGCCAAATCCCTCAACAGCTGACCGGGTTGTTCAATGGAGCTTTACGTGGTGCCGGTGATACAAAAGCAACATTGGTGATTAGTTCGGTTGGATATTGGGGTGTTCGGCTCCCGTTATCGTTTTTGTTAGCAAGAACATTTGATATGGGAATCATGGGTGTTTGGTATGCAATGACCTTGGATTTGTTTGTTCGCTTTGGGTTGAGCTTTTATCGATACCGTATCAACCCGGCTTGGAAGAGGCGCGCTTTACCGGTCGATCCAGACTAATAGAAAAAGACCTGCATCAGTTGCAGGTCTTTTTTTGTAAAGCAGTAGCGATTTCTCCGCCATGATAAACGGCTAATCGGTGGAGGGGCCTTGTTAATGCTACATAGAGCAGATGGCGATCGGCGGCACTTTCATTGTAGGTTTCTTGCTCGGCATCCATGACGATACAGGCATCGAATTCAAGACCTTTAGCCAAATAAACAGGAATGACCACGATTTTATTGCTAAAGACATCGGCCTCGCTTTCGATAAGAACCGCTTCTCCGGGCATGAGACGATTGAGCGCACCAAAAACCTGTTGACAGTGCTGGGTACCTTTACATATTAAAGCAATCGTATTGACCTCGTGGTGATCTCGCCATTCCCTCATTTGAACTGCGGCTGCATTTACTTTT
>CAZAFY010000025.1:0-11219 GCA_964484445.1 uncultured Eubacteriales bacterium | reverse complement strand
CCCCTACCGCACAGTAAGAGTCGCCTTCGATCCCTCGTTTTTGAATTGACCGGTCACTAACTTTCTGAAAGAAAGTTAGCTCCAACGATTTTATTAGAATCGCCAGTAAAATACACCTATCTTAAAAATGAGCTCTAACACCCATTTCCAATAAAAGTATACCCTTTTTCTTCGTCACATTTTATTTTTCGCTGTTTAGTTCTCAAGGATCTGTTGCACTGCAAAAACACTGTTTTTTGTGAGTGCCTTGTTATAATACCACAGCCATTTTTCTTTGTCAACCGCACAATCCAGTAAAATTTGCTTTTTAACAGAGAATCTTGGTAGTGAATTATAGAGAGCTCTCCATGTTGAAGAGCTCTCTTTTTGTTGAGATAAATTAAAAAAATATACTTACCGAGATATTTTTAAAATCTTATACTTGGCCGTTCCGATTGGTAAACTGACTTCAACAATGTCGCCACTTTTTTTTCTGAGTAAAGCTCTTCCTAAGGGTGATTCATTGGAAATCTTGTCTTCAAAAGGATCTGCTTCCGCTGTTCCAACAATGGTGTAGGTGAATTCTTCTTTGTTGCTTTCATCGCGGACCGAAACTGTATTACCAACATTGATAATATTCAGTGAGGCATCGTTCTCCTTGATCACTACCGCGTTGCGAAGCATACGTTCAAGATTTTGAATTTCCCCTTCAATGAAGGCTTGCTCGTTTTTGGCATCATCATATTCGGAGTTCTCGCTGAGATCACCGAACTCTTTTGCTTGTTTAATGCGTTCTGCAACTTCGCTGCGGCGAACGGCTTTCAAATACTCTAAGCGATCCTCAGCTTTTTTCAAGCCTTCCGATGTTAAATAGACAGGTTGTTCTAACATTTTCGCCACCTCTTTGTTCTTTAGTTTCGATTTATGCAGTAAAGTATATGGTAATTTCACCATTCTGTCAATACAATCCGTTTATGCTCGGAGTTGAATGAGATATTGTTGAAAGATTTCTTCCATTTCCGTTTTGCTTTTAGCTGAGTTCAATAGAACACGTGTCTGGGAGGCACCAGATAAACCTTTAATATACCAGGCGCCATGTTTGCGCATTTCTCTGACACCAATATGTTCTCCCTTATATTCCACCATGTCTTGCAGATGTCTCAAAGCCATTTCAACACGTTCGGTCGGTGTCGGTGGTTCCATAGCTGGAAGTCCTTGGAGAAGCGCTACCGTATCTCGAATCAGCCATGGGTTTCCGAGTGCCCCGCGTCCAATCATAATACCATCGGCCCCGGTTTCTCGAATCATTCTCAATGCATCCTCGGCATGCCAGATATCGCCATTTCCAATAACCGGTATGGTGACATTCTCTTTTAACTCTTTAATCGCTTGCCAATCTGCATGACCGGCATAAAATTGATCTCTGGTACGTGCGTGCAAGGTTATTGCAGAAACCCCTGCTTGCTCTGCTCTTTTGGCAATCTCTAAAAAATTCCTATTCTGATTATCCCAGCCTAGTCGAATCTTGACCGTTACAGGCATTTCTGCATATTTCACCAATGTTTGCATCAATTCAGAAGCTCGCTCCGGTTGAAGCATTAAAGCCGAACCTTCACTGTTTTTAATGATCTTTACAGCAGGACAACCCATGTTCAGATCAAGAAAATGTGGTTTGATTTGATTGATGATTTCGGTTGCACGGATCATCGGTTCTAATTCTGAACCGAATAATTGAATCGCGACAAGTCCGGGTTCTTTGATATCTGCAATTCGTATGCTCTCTTTCTGAGTATACATCAAGCCTTTGCCACTGATCATTTCTGTAACCGATAAAGCACTGCCCATCTCTTTGCAAATTTTGCGGTAGACTAAATCAGTAACCCCCGCCATGGGAGCTAAAATAACAGGATTAGGAAATTGAATCTGACCTATTTTCATTCTTATCACCTATAATTTGAATCGTGTGTTTTCTATTATAACACACTCCTCAATCAATAAAAAGCCGCCCGCTTCATTATTGCAATAGAGAGAGGAGAGTGCTATAATCTTTTTGTAAGCTAAATAAATGCAAGGGGGATCAACAATGAATTATCGAAACGAACTGGCTGATCTGATTGAGAAAAAGAAATCTGATTTCTATTCTATCAGCGATCAAATCTGGGAATTTGCCGAATCAAGATTCCAAGAAGTGCAATCGTCAAAAGTTCAGGCTGACTATTTGGAAAAACAAGGATTCCATGTTACCAAAGGGTTAGCTGGCGAAGATACTGCTCTCTTAGCAGAATTCGGTTCCGGCAAACCGATCATCGCTTTATTGGGTGAATACGATGCGTTGTCCGGCTTGTCTCAGGAGGCCGATAAAACCGTTCATTCCCCCATTGTTCCGGGAAAAGATGGCCATGGTTGCGGTCATAACCTATTGGGTACCGCCTCGCTGGCAGCAGCAGTTGGATTGAAAGATTATATGAGCGAGCATAAGCTTCCGGGCACCATTCGCTATTATGGTTGCCCTGCCGAAGAAAATGCGGGCGGTAAAGCCTTCTTGGTTCGCGACGGAGTTTTTGACGATTGCGATATTGCCATTACCTGGCATCCGGGAACCATTAATGCCGTTACACCTTCCGGTTCTTTAGCAAATTTTCGAGTATTTTATACCTTCCACGGGACCTCTGCTCATGCAGCCGGAGCTCCCCACTTAGGAAGAAGCGCTTTAGACGCTGTTGAAATAATGGATGTAGGTGTCAACTATATGCGTGAGCACATGATTGATGAAGCACGGATCCATTATGCGATTATCAATACCGGCGGAACCGCGCCAAATGTGGTGCAATCGGAAGCCCAGGTCTTATACGCGATTCGAGCTCCTAAGGTGACACAAGTCATGGACCTGTTCCGTCGTGTCAGTAATTGTGCTAAAGGAGCCGCTTTGATTACAGAGACCAGCGTCGATATTCGCCAAGTTGCCGCTTATTCAGATTACATCGCCAATGAAGTGATCAGTGATCGGTTCCGCGCCCATATGGATGCTTTGCTACCAATTGGCTATACCGAAGAAGAACTGAAGTATGCAAAAGGGTTCCAAGAAGTGATCACGGAATTTGACAAAGAAAACTTAAAACGTGAAGCAAAACGTCTGGCTGGTAAAAAGGCCAATGAGTTCCTCGCTTCTCCCCTTTTGGACTTCCGCATTGACGGAACGGGACCGAGCAAAGGGTCGACCGATGTAGGCGACGTTAGTTGGGTCGTTCCCACTGCTCAATTTAGCGCGGTCACCTGGGCTGCAGGCACTCCTGGACATGCTTGGCAAGTGGTTGCACAAGGCAAAGGACCGGTCGCTCACAAAGGATTACTGTTTGCAGCGAAAGTCCTGGCGGCTACAGCCTATGACTTTTTGACGAATCCGGATTTAGTTGCAAAAGCGAAGGCATCTTGGTTAGAGGATTTAGATGGCGAGACGTATCCGAATGCCTTACCCAAAGATGCTAAGCCGGAAATTTGGTAAAATACATACAAACACAAAGACAACGGAAGGTGATCTTAGGATCATCTTCCGTTGTGTGTTTTTATGAGTTGGCGGGGATATGTGGGAATCGAACCCACCTTGGAACGTATTAGGCCCCAAACTCGGTTTTGAAGACCGGTAGGCACACCAGAACCTAGCTACCCCCATGGGCGCATTATATCAAAGTTTCTATCTCGACGCAAGGATGAATTTTGTGATTATCCTTTTCTTCTTAAAACTCTTTTCTCGCCTTGTCGCTGAGTGACTTTCTGACTATCAAAGTATTCTATGAGTACCAATGCATATTTCCGACTCGATTGTATTAAATCACGAAACTCCGCCAGACTGATTTCGATGTTTTGTTCGAACCATTGGTAGAGCATCTGTTCTGCTTTATCCAGAACATTCTTAGGGTAATACATCTCTTCTGTCAAGCGTACTAAATACTGTTCTTCCATTAATAAATCTAAAACCGGTAAGAGATCCTTGCTTTTGTTGTACTCCGTTTGTAATTCAGTTTTCCCCGGCGGTTCAAATCCACTCTTTTCATATCGCTCTTTTACTGAACGATATAGTCGATCTTGTTCTTGGTTCAATGATACTTTGAAATCGGGTAATGCCACAACGTTTCCCACATTATGCAATTTCTCTTCGCTTTCCAAAAGCATTAAGAGAGCAACAAACACACGGCTGGGAATCTGATTCAAAACTCTGCTTCTCAATTCTTCTTTGGTCATTCCCAAGCGCAGAGGGTTTTTTTTGTGAAAGCGGTCTAGAGTCTCTTCCATTTTGACAAAAAGCTCTTGAAGGTATGCTACCGAAATAATGATTTCTTTCTTGTCAACGGTCCAAGTAACCGCCTGCTCTTTCTGGAGCAAGTCTTCCAAGAGGGAATCAGCCTCTTCAAATTCAGGATGTGCTTTAATAAAGTCTTCTCTGGCTGGAAACGTAGCACTGATTTCATGCAACATTTGCAACAGGCGATGTTCCGGGGAACCTTTCTCCATGATTCGCAATGCTTCTACTTGGTGGATTTTATGTCTGGTTTTTTTCTTGGGGTTGGTTTGGATTACGCTTCCACCTCCCAGAGTCGTCATGGGAGAATAAAATCGCAGTATAAACAAATCCCCATCGGCGGCTGCAATCGGTTCTTCCAAACGCAATTGCACCAGACCACTTTCACCTGGTTGGATCACATCTTGCTCTAGGGGTACCACTCTGCCCATAACTTCAGTGGTGCCGATGTATAAACGAACGCGTGTTCGATGTTCAACCGCACGGACGGCGTCCGACAATACCTGTAAGCGAGCATCCAACATGAGGGTTGTCTGCAATGACCCTGGCTTGCATAAAACATGACCCCGATGTAGATCCGATACATCGACTCCGGAAAGATTGACTGCTACTCTTTGGCCGGCGTACGCATGCTCTACTTTTTGTCCATGAACCTGAATCGAGCGGATTCTTGACTCGAGCTTGTTTGGCATAATCTCCATTTTTTCACCGATTGTCAAAGAGCCGCTGATCAAAGTCCCGGTAACAACGGTACCAAATCCTGAAATCGTAAACACACGGTCAATGGGTAATCTAGCTGAGCCGAAGCTGTCTTTCGCTGCAACTTCCTCGGTGAGACGATCGATTTCTAATGTGAGTTCTTCTAACCCTGCTCCGGTAACACCCGATACCGGAATGATTGCTGCATCGGCAAGAAACGTATGAGATAATTGATCACGGATCTCTTCTTGCATAAAATCGAGCCATTCTTGGTCGACCATATCGGCTTTGGTTAAGGCGACGATTCCCTTTTTAACCTGCAAAAGCGAAACGATATTCAGATGCTCTCTAGTTTGAGGCATGATGCCCTCATCTACCGCAATCACGAGGATTACAACATCTAGTCCTCCCACGCCGGCTAACATATTCTTGATAAATCGTTCATGCCCTGGAACATCGATCAAACCTGCCCTGCGTCCGCTGGGCAAATCAAAATAGGCAAATCCAATTTCAATGGAAATGCCGCGCTGCTGTTCTTCTTTGAGGCGATCTGTTTCTATATGCGTCAAGGCTCGGATCAAGGTGGTTTTACCATGGTCCACGTGCCCGGCTGTTCCAATAATAACGTGTTTCATACTACACCTGCTTTGCTTTTTGCAGGACTTCTACTAACCCATCTGCAACTCTGGTGATCTCATCTTCTTGGATTGTTCGCAAATCTAGCAGATAAAGATCTTTGGCGATCCTGCCAAAGATGGGAGGGTCAAAATGACGCAAGCTTTCATCTAGTTGATTCACACTGATCTGCTTGGGGCTAACAGCTAAAGCTACACTTGGAATTTCAGCCAAAGGCATGGAGCCACCTCCGACTGCGGAGACGACATCTTTCATTTGAAAACTTGCCAAAGATCCTGCTCTCATCGTAACATCCATCCAGAGTTGATCTGCTTTGGTTCGAACTTCTTCTTGGCTCATCGTTAACATTCTTAACACAGGGATTTCTTGAAGCGCTTTCTTCTCATCTAAATATAACTTCAGAGTCGCTTCCAATCCGGCAAGCGTCAGTTTATCAATGCGCAATGCTCGGTTTAAGGGGTGTTTTTTCATTTTAGCAAGAAGGTCTTTTTTTCCAAGGATGATCCCAGCTTGCGGACCGCCCAAGAGTTTATCACCGCTAATGGTCACAACATCGATTCCGGCAATAAGACTGCTTTGTACGGTAGGCTCCTGAAGACCATAGGGGGTCAAATCGACTAGAATACCACTTCCCAGGTCTTCTACGACTGGAAGTTGATGCTTTTGCGCCAACTCAACCAGTTCTCGGTTATCAACCTCAGCTGTAAAGCCCACGATTCTGTAATTAGAAGTATGTGCTTTCAATAACAAAGCCGTGTTTTCGTTGATCGCATTGGAGTAATCCGAAAGGTGTGTTTTATTGGTAGAACCCACTTCCACTAACTTACATCCGCTTTGTTCCATAACCTCAGGAATCCGAAAAGAGCCACCAATTTCAATCAGTTGGCCGCGAGAAACAATCACTTCTCTGCCGGCACCTAAGGCTGCTAATACCAAGAGTACTGCTGCAGCATTATTATTGACAACCATTGCATCTTCTGCGCCGGTCAATTGGCAAAGTAAGCCGCTGACATGATCATAGCGTAAGCCTCGTTGTCCCGACTCTTCATCCATTTCCAGATTCGAATACCTTCTGGCCACTTCCATGATTTGCTTACCGGCCGAAGCCGATAAAATCGCTCTGCCTAAATTGGTATGAAGGATCGTCCCAGTGCCATTGATGACCCCGTGTAAACTCGGTTTCATACTCGTCTGGGTCTGTTGAATGATCATTTGGATCAATTGATCACGCCTGATGGTGTCTTCGGGAAACCAATCCACGGCTTGAGATAAAATTTGTCTTCTGGTTTTGGCTAGAACCAGACGTACAGCATCGGTAACCACTTGCTGAGAATGTTCCAAAATCAAATCCTGAATCGGCTTGGTTTTGAGGAGCACCTCTACTTGAGGTATGCTCGCTAATATTTCTTGTTTGCTTTTTAATCCCATGCTGCTCATCCTTCTCTATTCACCATTATTATTAACTTCTATATTCTGTGGTGAGTTGAATTATCCCTGCCCGTTTGAGATCAAAAAAGGCTTTCTTCCCATTTTATGAGAAGAAAGCCTTTCACTTTAGAAAAACTTGGCTTTTTTTAACGCTTCCATGGCTTTCTCATGATCGACCGGATCTACTAAAACAACCGGTCCAACACATCCCATGCCGGTTTCTGCATAGATGCCAATTTTCCACAGAACCCTAGTTGCATCATCGAGTTCCAGAATATCGATTCCGGTGATCTCTTCGGTTACAACTTTTTTGGGTGGTACTTGTACTTCTTCAGGCTGAGCCGCAGCGGCCGCTTTTTTGGCTTCTTCAAACAATTCTGCCAACCCAGCTTTCTTAACTGCAGCAAACTCTTTGGCAGCAACTTCCCACAACTTACCTTTTGCCAGCTGACCGGCATAAACCAAGGCATTGGCAACCACCGGTGCACCGGAGGCACGCGATAAAATCAAAATCGTGCGCGCGTAATTTTCGCCAATACCGGGACCATAACCGTAACCATTGGCTTCGTAGTCTCCGCCTGTTAAAAAGGAGGAAAACATTTTCATCAGCAGATTCCCGGTCAAGGTATCGGTAACCATGATGTCGGGTGAACCCATCAGTAAATCGTTTCCACGCATAACAACGCCGCCGTCGGCTCTGGCAGAGCTGGTCCACTGGAAGTTGTAGCCTTGTTCTTTTAGCTTGTTCAAGGCGCGTTCTACTTGGCGGGAACCATCCACATTCAGAATTCCCACGGTAGGATTCGCAATTCCAACCGCTTTGGCAGTAATGATGCCATAAATCGCATTACGTACCATGGCTTCTACACGCTCAGTAGCAGAGGTGCCTGTGGTCGTTGCTAAGATCATTTCTTTGCCGCGGCCGGGTGTTACCACTCGTCCAACGGTAGAAACTCCTATGGGGAAACTATAGTGCATGGTGACACAACCGGAGATCATACCTGTGTCCAGCAGTTCTTCCATTTTCTTAAATTGATCGGATTCTTCACAAACATAGGTTGTCAGACCGCTTTGATTTTCAGGGCCGATCAGACAAATCTCTAAGTCCGGATTTTGTTTCTGTGCTAACAAAGCCCCTCGAATAATTTCTTCAGTGCCATGTTCGCTGCCGTATACTGTAACGGCTACTTTTGTTCTTTGACCAAATTGACCGGTTTCCAAGGCCTCGGCTAACTCCAGAAAAACCTCACCGATCATGGCTTTCATATTTTGTTCAGCCAATGATTCCACCTCCAAAATTAGAGCTCTAAGGTTATTTGGACAAGCTATTGGCAAATTCACGCATCGCTTCGGCAATCATGCCTCTCACTTCAGCTTTGTCAACGCCTTTTTCGGATTCCACTTTACCACTGTTTGCTTCAATCACAAAGGAAACTCCGTCAAACAAGTTGGTTAATCGCGCCAGGAATAGGGAGCCTTTTCCAATGATCATAGCATTTTTCAAGCTGCCTTCTAACATCATATCACGTGCATGACCTAAGAAGGGTACGCCTGAAGGGATATGACCTTGGGTAGGTGCGAAACCGGGCATTCCGTGTTTGTCGCCAAAGGTAGCTACATCAGATCTTTCTAGCATTTTCTTCATTACAGCCAATGCAGCAATCATCTTATAGTTAGCCAGAGGAACATCGCCTGCACCAGCTGGAATCGTAATATCGGGATTTTGCATTTCGGCGGCATACATAGCAATCTCGGGAATTGTTAAGCCTGCTCGAACCAAGGGATCCAATACTAAGGCTTGCATAACCGCTTGAGGAGCAGATCCGGAACCAATCGTAAGACGACCGACTATGTCAGTACGAATGACTGGGTTGATACCGTCATTCTCACCTATATGGAAAGCAAAAGCGCCAAGGGTATCCTCGAGTAATGGCATTCCTTTTTTGACATGATCTTTGCCATTCATACCTAATTTTGCAGTTGCACCACCGGCGACAACGACAACATTTTTATAGACTCCAGCTTGAACTAAAGCAGCAGCAGCTACCAGTGTATGAGCAGGACCCGCACAGAAACCACGCATGTCCGCTCCGGTTGCGTTGACAGCACCGACCATTTCGCCAATAGCTTTAGCAAAGTTGCCGCCGCCACGTTGGTTCATATCACCACAAGCTTCTTCGGAACATTCCAGTATGTAATCTACATCACGAACATCTAATCCAGATTTTGCTAAAAGGTTTTTAAAAGCCAATGTCCCAGATGCTTTTGCAACTAAATTCTCGGTCATGATATGAGCAGTTAACGAAACATCGGACTCATGAGCACGTTTCACACAACCTGCTACCCTGTCGCCTAACATTAAGGGTTCGGCGTGGAATTCACGGATTTGTTTCTCGATTTCTGTTGCAGGTGTGCCCTTGCCAAGACTTTTTAGTTCATTTTCATTGAACAGAGGATGATTGGCAAGTTTTGCGCTAACTTCTGCGAAAAATCCTTCTTCCAATAAAACTAAATCGAAAGAGTCTGACATTTTGATCATACCAATGAACTCATCTTCCGGCATGATTTCACCGTACTTGCCATCTCGAGTTGCACCGGTCATGGGATTCTGCCACCATGGCATGGGAACAGTTTTTAAAAATTCAGGTCTTTGATTACCAATAAAGACTTGATTCGGTATATAATTGATGCACTCTTCGTATGACCGCAGATGCTGTGGAACTTGTTTCAAGTATTCCGAATTGGGATTTGTGTGTTTTTCTCCTGTTTGAGTGGTTCCCATATGAACCAATAACGAGGGAGTGTAAATCAATGCATATGCAGTTCCTTTGATGACTGGGAAAGCCATAGGAAAACACCTCCATTAGTGTTGTCTTGAAAGAGAATGGCCCCAAAACCTGATGTGCTGATTTAGCGACATAAGAGCCTCAAGGCTCTGGCACAGGCTTGGGGCCAACCCTTACTTATTTTTCAAATACGGTTTGAACATGAACTTCAGTCTGTAAAGCTTTCAACGCTCTTTCAACTAAGCCACGACGAAGATGCTTTTCATCTGCCGGGGTTAAATTCGGGTTGCCCAGGGGATGAGGAATAGCAACTGTGGGGATAATACGGTTCGCACCAACTGTTAAGGAAATTGGTACGACGGTACACATATGAACCACAGGAATTCCACAACGTTCGATTTCTTTTACCATCGTTGCGCCGCAACGTGTGCAGGTGCCTCAGGTACTGGTTAGGATAACGGCATCAACTTTAGCTTCAACCAATTCTTTACCGATAGCTGCGGCAAATTTCTTGGCATTAGCAACTGAAGTTCCGTTACCCACGGTTGTGTAGAAATAACGATGTAGTTTACCGATTACGCCTTCGGCTTCCAATTCACGTAAAACATCAACCGGAAGAACGCGATCTGCATCAAGATTGGCATAAACAGGATCATAACCACCATGAGCGGTTTCGTGAGACTGCTCTGTCAAATTCGTCATGCCATCGATATCATACTTACCAAATTTGGAAGCAGATGAAGATTCAATATGATCTGGGTTGCCTTTGGGTACAATACCACCGGAGGTAACTAAAGCGATTGTCGCCTTGGACATATCCAGGATTTGTGCGTTAGGAGCAACTCGGTGGAATGTGGGCATAGGATATTCTGTGGTGAACGGTTGATCATTGATTTTTGCTATCAACATATCTACAGCACGTTTCGATCCGCGAGTAGAGTGGAAGTAGTTACGGCGAACACCGCGAGCAATGTATCCTTCTTCTTTCGGATCTCCGAGTTCAACACCATCGATGAGCTTTAAGGATAGTTTGACCATAGCCGGCAACGCTGTTCTCATACCCACAGCAGAATTGGCAGTGTCAACAATGTAAGTGTATTTGCGATAACCATCAACACCGGGGCTTTCAATATACATACCGGTTACGGTAGGAATATTGAATTTTTCGCTGACAGCTTTACAAACGGCACCGCAAGCCATACCATAACGACCGGCATTAAAGGACGGTCCGGCAATGACGATGTCGGGGTTGAATTGGCCGATCATTCCTAAAATGGTTTCGGTTGCTTCATCTAAATTTTCATTGAAATAGTTGTCTCCGCAGATAACAGTAGCAACGATTTCACCGCGTTCTTGCAACAGGTTGTTGATCTGCATTCCCGGACCAACAAAGC
>CAZAFY010000024.1:0-11255 GCA_964484445.1 uncultured Eubacteriales bacterium | reverse complement strand
GGTATAACGGAATCTGAATATTTTGCCAGAAATGATAGTCTAAATAAGAGCTAATCAAGAACAGCCCCATTCCTAATCCCATAGCAAGAAGATGACGAACAACATAATAATACGGTTGGTTTTCCACAATATTTCTGCTTGTACTGTAAATCATTAAGCTGCTGGCAACAAGAAAAATGAAAATAGAAAGATTGAGCAGCCAATCGGCATTCTTAAAATACTTTTTCTCAAAATGAAACGGATTCACATGCTCCCTCCTTCTACATATGATTTATCTGAACAGATTTCTCCACCACTTCATAAAACCCACTTCTTCAACCGGCTGCGCTTGCATCTTAGGGAACGCGATTTTTTCGCCAAGCAATCGTTTTGCGATCCGACGCAAACTTTGCGTTGCCGGGGATCGATCTTGAATCATGAGAAGTTCTCCAAGATTGGCTGCTCGCATAAATCCGGAGTCTTCCTCGATAACGCCAACTAAAATAGCCGGTAGTAATCCTGCAACACTTTCAATATCCAAGGACTCTCCTGCTCGCATTGCGTCGAAGTTTGCACGATTAAGAATGAACAAAGGTTCGGCCTTACTGTGTTGCAAAGCCTCAAGTAAAGCTCTCCTACCATTCTGAACTGATGTTATATCGGGAGTGACTACGCAGACAAGTTGCTCGGCTTGGTTTACTGCCACTCGGAAGAGATCCCCCATCCCTGCAGGGCAGTCTATGAGGACCCAATCAAATTCCTCTTTCACAGTTCTTAACAATTCTACTGTCTCAAATACCGGAAGCGATTTATTTTCTTTCGCTCCAGGCAATAAAAACAGCTTTGGAAATCGTTCCACTTTTAATAACGCTTCTTGCCACGTCGATTGAGCTCGAATGACTTGGTCAAGATCCACTTGAATTTTGGTTTCTAATCCCAAAAGAAGGTCTAAATTCCGTAGGCCTGCATCTCCATCGATCAATAAAACCTTTTGATCCATCAATGATAAAGCCGCTCCTAAATTTGCAGATACCGTTGTTTTTCCGGTTCCTCCTTTACCGGAGATTACCGCAACAATTTTACCCATAAGATCCTCCTTTCAGAAAACAGCTATTGCTTTTTGATTTCTATTGGCAGTAAGGTCTGCTCATAGTAGTGTCGAATCATTTGTGAAATCGCAGGGCCGCATGAAGAACTCCCGCTCCGTCCTGCTTCAATGACCATGGTCATAGTGATTTCAGGATCCTCTGCCGGAGCATAAGCAGAAAACCACGCATGTGATTTTAAATCGAGGGGGTCGTTTGCAACTTGTGCTGTTCCTGTTTTTGCAGCTACTTTAAATGGTAGATCCTTCCACAAATAAATGTTCTCCAAATTTCCGAAATAAGTTCGCTCAGAAGTACCGCCGGGTTGTGTTACAGCAACTAACCCCTGATGTATTGTTTCCCAGGTTGTAGCTTGAAGATCGGCAGTTTTCAATAAACTCTTTTGAAAAATTTGAACTCGATTTCCTTCTGAATCGATCATATAGTCGACTAAAGCAGGAGCATACCGGTTACCCCGATTCGCGATTTGAGCCATAGCTGAAGCCATTTGAAGAGGAGTAAATGCACTATACTGTTGTCCAATCGCCGAGAAGATGGTTTCACCTTCATACCAATCTTCCTCGGAAATAAGAT
This sequence comes from uncultured Eubacteriales bacterium, assembly GCA_964484445.1. Taxonomy (GTDB): domain Bacteria; phylum Bacillota; class JAAYKD01; order JAAYKD01; family JAAYKD01; genus CALCNS01. The sequence continues at coordinate 9,597 of CAZAFY010000024.1, read as the reverse complement.
AATTTTCGTAAGCCCAGACTTTGTATTCAGGATTCGAACGATGTGTAAACTGATAATTACCTTCGGATTCAAAGAGTAAGTCTTCAAATCCTGTATCCTCACCTAAGCCGAACATTGAAGCATAATGATCTAATTCATCGATCCCTAACCGCCGACCTAATTCATAAAAATACGCATTGCATGAATGGGCTAAGGCTTCAGTGGCGTTGATCCAACCATGACTGGAAGGATACACCCAGCATTTTGGAGGGTTATCTGTATCTAAAACATCATAATACCCTTTACACTGAATGGTCTCATAGCGTTGAACCACCCCGCTTTCCAATGCTGCAGCTAATGTGATTGGTTTAAAGATCGATCCGGGAGGTAATGCTGCCAATACAGCTCTATTTAACATTGCATTCGGATATTCTTTTGAACCAATCAAGTATTGGACTCTTTTTTCTTCATCTTTCAAAACCCCAAGTTCCCAATCGTTCGGATCATAGTCCGGGTAGCTAGCCATAGCTAAAATCCGACCGGTTTTGTTCTCGAGCATAATGAAGGCACCACTATAGGCTTCTTTCGCTTGGTAAGTGCCCCAAGGTTGACTTCTGATTGTGACTAACGAATTTTCTAAAAGCAGTTCTGCTTCTTGTTGTAATTTGATATCGATCGTCAAGTGAAGATCCTTCCCCGCAACCGGTTCCACTCGTTCTAAGACTCGTATGAGATTATCTTGCGAATCCACTTCCACAATGACTCCTCCATTGGTTCCTCGCAAGATGGATTCAAAAGACCGTTCTAATCCTGCTCTGCCAACTAGATCTCCCATTACATATCCTTGGCCGGCAGCCCAAGTATCCAAATCATCTTGAGAAATCTCGGAGAGATATCCCAAGACATGAGATAAAACCGATCCGTAGGGGTACTCACGAATCGGCAAATAATCAATATAAACGCCAGGCAAGCTTTCAGATCTTTCTAAAACTTTTGTTACCATTGCAAAATCCACATCGATTGCAACATAAACCGCTTCTGCTCGTCGTTCCCGATTGTCTACTTGAGCAATAATACTTTCTGAAGGTATATTTAACAGTTGCGACAAAACTTGTGCAGATTGTTGAACTTTTTCTTCTCCTAAATCAATCATTGCAATGGTGTAGGCGGTCCTAGTTGTTACCAAAAGTTCACCGTTTACATCATAAATATTACCTCGCTGAGGCATGACTTTTAAAACTCGGATCCGATTTTCCCTCGATTCTAGATCATATTGACTACCATTTAAGATCTGCAAGTAGAATAATCGTCCCAATAAGATTACTCCAACGAAAATGATAAAGACCAACATCCACCGCTGTCTTTTGTTTGTTTGACTCTCATCTTTCCATATTGAATTCATGTAATCACCACTCAATCCTTAATCAACCCGGCTCTTTTTTCGCTCAGCAAGATGTGTCTGATACTATAATAGAATAAGATGAAAATCAGAAGCTCACTACCAATCGTTGGAAAATAACTTCTCCAATATTCTTGAGAAGGCCAAAACTCTCCACGATACAACAACTTAAAGGTCAAATGCTGTAAAAGCTCATTAAGACTCAATGCCCCTGTTGCTGCCAACAGGGGTACTCCCAACTGATTCTCGAGGTACATCCCGTTCAAGCGTCCTACAGCTCCCCCTAATAGGCCTTTTAGAAGCATTTGCGCACCAAAGGGGTGTCCTACAAAGCTATCACAAATCAAACCTGCCACAAGGCCAAGGATCAATCCCTGTCGGGATCCCTGAAGTAAAGCAAAGGCGATCACAACCAATAATACCAAGTCAATTTTCAATTGCTGCAACAATAAATGTGGTAAAATGACCATCTGTGCTACTAGAGTCAACAGAAGAACGGCAATCCATATGACGGCGTGTTTCATGGAGTTACCCCTTCCTGCAAGGAGGGTGTGGCTCGTTCAGCAGACTGTATGTTATAAAGAATCATCACCTCATACAAAGAAGAAAACTGAACCGTTGGTGCAACTTCAGCTGTCTGATGCATCCCTGTTCCTTGGTCATCGATTTTAATAATTGTGCCAATCGTTAATCCTTCAGGGTAAAGATCACTTAAACCCGAGGTAACGATTTTATCCCCGATATGAACCTCGGCAGAGCCAGGTAACAATGATAACTTTAACGTAGAAACATTTGCTCCTTGACCTGTAACGATACTTAAGTATCCTCCGGGTAGAACACGAGCACCCACAGAGGCTAATTCATCGGTTATAAGCATAAGTTCAGAAGTGTTTTCTGTTACGCTTACGATCTTCCCCAATACACCTTGACTCGAAACCGCAACCATGCCTACTGCGATTCCATCGTTTGAACCTAATCCGAGGATATAGCGGGAGGACCAACTGGAATTCGGCCAACCAATGATTTGGGCTATTGCTATTTCATATTGAAAATTTTCCTCTTTGAATTGTATCATATCCCGTAAGCGACTGTTCTCCGCTTCGAGGGCTTCCAATCTTGAATAAGCTTGCAATAACAAGGTGTTATGCTCTCGCAAAAGCACATTCTCGTCTTTGAGAGTGCGGAAATTCTGTATTGTGTCGAACATATCTTTCCACCAAGTGAAAACATCCACAGACCACTTTTGCATCGGGGCCATAACCTCTCTCGTTATGCCTTGGATGGATTGACTAACACTGCTGGTGCGAAGATCAAACGCAACAATCAAAGTAATCAAAAGAACGCCCACCACTAATAATTGTGTGAAGCGATCTTTCTTTTGATTGGGGTTTGGATTCATAATTCTCACCGCTTTGCCCATTCTTGTTTACTTCCACTCGAACATTCCCGTTGTCCGTAAGCTTTGCCACTTACCATGACCGATCACTATATGATCCAATAATGGAATTCCAACGACCTTGCCGGATTCGATCAAATTTTGGGTGACCTTCAAATCTTCCTGACTGGGACTTGGATCTCCACTCGGATGATTATGAGCGACCAAAATTCCGGCGGCAGCATGACGAATAGCAACTTGAAAAACCTCTCTTGGATGAACGATCGTTGAATTGAGCGTCCCAACAAAAACCGTCTCCATGCATAAAAGTTGGTTTTTACTGTTTAAGCACAAAACCAGGAATTTCTCCTGGGTCTCATGCCTAAGCAAAGGCATTAAGTAGGTTGCTGCCTCTTCGGAATTGCGAAGTGCTTCCGATTTTTTTGGTTTTGAAATTCGCTTCGCAATCTCGAGTACTGCAGCCAACTGCGCAGCTTTTGCTTTTCCTAATCCCTTTTCATTTCGTAATTCATGATAATCACACTTCAATAAACCCTGTAATCCATTAAAGTTTTGAAGCAGATGGTTGGCTAGTTGCATAACATCGAACCCTTGATATCCGGTCCCTAATAGAACTGCCAATAACTCGTGATCCCGTAAACTCTCCACACCTTCGGATTCTATTCGCTCGCGGGGGCGCATGTTTGTAGGTAGCTTGTGAGAAAATTCTGCTGTATCGAAATTCTGCTCATGCATTGTCATAGAGTTCACCGATTCATTTCCTTCAACAAATCCAGAACGCGATAAACGGGCAACCCGATCACGTTGTTATAACATCCTTCGATCCGTTCAACAAATCTAGCCGCAAGCCCCTGAATAGCGTAAGCCCCAGCTTTGCCAAAGGGTTCTCCACTTTCAACGTACCATCGGATCTCTTCGGGACTCAAGAAACCAAAAGTCACATACGTTGTTTCTACCGCTTCTAATTTTCTATGAGTTTCAGTATCAAAAAGCACAACACCGGTTATGACCCGATGTGTCTTGCCTGAAAGTGTATGCAACATTTTTTCTGCATCGTCAGTATCTTTTGGCTTCCCTAAATAATGTTTATCATAAATGACCATGGTATCGGCAGCTAAGACAATACTATGGCGATGACGGTCAGCTACCTCTAGTGCCTTCCCTCTTGCTAAATCAATAACGAGGTCCTCCGGAGATAACGTTTCGTTGATAATCTCCTCTGAGTTGCTGGGATCAACAGTGTAATCGATTTGAACCTGATCCAGTAAATCTTTTCTTCGGGGTGAATTACTGGCTAAGATCAATTTTATCATCTTTTCACCTACCGATCAATATAACGGAATATCAGAATGCCGAGCAATAAGCCTAATAATGAACCCAGGTTAAAGCGAGCAAGGATTTGAAGATTCAACATCAATAAGTTCGTGTTCAAAATAAAAGGAGCTGCATTACCGATTTCAATTCCTAAGCGCGCCAGTGGCAACCAGTTTCCGATCCAGTCCCCTAATAAACCACCAATCAGTGTGCCGAGAACAATGGCAAGAACCAACCACCAACGAGATATTCTTTTTCTACTTCTAAACATATCTGTTCCCCATTTCCTCGTTTAATTCAAGCACAAGTTCATGCTTCTCGTTCATTTTAACATCAAACGCCCCTCATTACAACAAGTTGCGATGTTTCGACTTTAATTTTTATTTCTCGTCACATATCTATTTAGGAAGGGATTCAACTTCTTTTTAGCGAAAATCGAAAGGTAATCCACTTTTTTTGTCACTTTATTGAAACGGAGGCGATTTCTATGAGTCAAATTCAAGTAAATGAGATCTTGGCATTGCGCTACTTAACCGGTCTACCTACATGGTCACACGATGAGAAATGGTTAGCTTATAAATGGAACGATGGAGGAATCACCGATCTGTGGCTGATTCCTATGCAGTCTTCCGACCCGTCTCACCACAAGCCATATCAAATTACTCATGCAGCCTCAGGTGTTTCTGCAGCAACCTGGCATCCTACTCAGAACAAATTAGCCTACATCATGGATGGGAATCTTTACTTATTAATTCCGGAAGAGAACGAAGTTCCTCAACAGCTTTCGTGGGAAGGGGGTTATTTTGGCCGCATCAGCTGGCATCCCGATGGCACTTATATCGCCGCCACCAACGGGAAGACCCTATTCTTCTTCGAAGACGAATCCGCAAAACGAATCGATATCAAACCGATCGGCGATGTTTTCGCAGGTCGTTTCAGTCAAACCGTACATGGAGATTCCTTTGATTGGAGTCCGGGAGGGGATTATTTTCTCTATACCTGGATCGATTCTAACAAAAAGCCCTATTTGGCTCTATGTACTCTGACAGAGAAAAATATATGGCGTTCTTCGGGGCACGATCAGCAAATCAGCGGTGGACAATGGGTCAATGAACATCAGTTGATCTATTCACTTTCGGGTGTTTTCGGAGCTGAATTCAGTCACTGTCTTATAACAGTCCCTCCAAAATCAGAATGGAAAAACTACAGTGACTTTGCTATTGTCTCTCGCTTTAGTCCACAAGAAGAAATCCTTTACACTCAAAAAGATGAAGAAAGAAATCTTGGCTCTACAAGTTTTGCATCGATTCGCCCCGGAGGTAAGGAGATTCTGTTCGGATTAGAAAAAGAGGGCTATTTACATCATTATCTTTACAACCTTGATACAAGGAGCTTAGAACAAAAAACCTTTGGTGATTGCGAAGATTATGGTCAAGCCGGTGACAAAGTCACTTGGTCCCCGGACGGAACTTCTTTTCTCTATGCAAGTAATCGCAAAAACCGAATCGAACGGCATATTTGGCATTTCGATCTTGTAGAAAACAAAGAAAAATGCATCATGGATCTCCCAGTAACAAATCTTGCACCGGTTTTTTCACCGAAAGGAACCCAATTTGTTTATACCCATTGTGACCAAGAAAAGAACGGGGATCTCTGGCTTTTCGATTTTGAGAGCCAAACTTCAAAGCAACTCACCTTCTCTATGCCAGATGGTCTTGATTCAAAACTTGTAAAGAGTCAGCTCATCCAATACCCGGGAGCCAAAGACTGGCCTATCGACGGATTCCTTTATCTTCCCCAAAACTTTGATCCGCAAAAAAAATATCCTGCCATTGTTTGGGTACATGGAGGTCCCGCACGTCAAATGCGAGGGAGCTGGCATCCTTCTTCAACGTATGCGCTTTTTTACGCCTTTAATCAATTATTGGCAAGTCGAGGCTACGTCGTGCTTTCCCCCAATTTCCGTGGTGGTATTGGATATGGCAGAAAGTTCAGACATGGTTTATGGAAAGTGAAAGGGCAAGATGATACCATCGATATCATTAATGCCGGTAAATATCTTAAAAACCTTGACTATGTCGATGAAAGTAGGGTCGCAGTCTATGGCCTCAGCTACGGAGGTTACATGACCTTACATTCTATGACACAGTATCCCGAGGTATTCTCCTGTGGAATCAACATTGCAGGTCTGTGGGATATTGCCCAATGGGGATTCTGGATGCGCAATCAATATGGCAATTATCACGGAGACCCCTATTTCTTAGGTGATATGGAAAAAACACCTGAGCTTTGGGCAAAAGGTTCCCCATGCACCTACAAACAACACTTATCAAAACCATTGTTAAGTTTGCAAGGAACAGCCGACCCCAATGTTGATATCACTCAACAGGATAAACTGGTGCGTGATTGTGTGACCCTGGGAAGGGGTGCAGACTTCAGAGCAGTTTATTATCCGGGTGAGAGCCATACTTTCCGTTGGCGTAAGACCTGGCAAGATGCTTTCCCGCAAATGATTGACTTCTTTGACCAACATTTGAAATAGAAAACATGCAGAAGAGCGCTTTCGAGAAAATTCCGAAAGCGCTCTTCTATATTAAAACTTCTTGTTATTAATGATGGTGTTGATGTCCTAAATGACGCCCTAGGTTCGCCAATTCCTCCATAACGTCTGTTTGATTTGCCACCTCACCAAGATCATAGGCCGAAATATTTTTGGTAAAGACATGGCTCCAGTGTAAATATTCGCAGATACAATCCATGTGGTTATCGATGAGATTGTACTGCGGGTCTTCCAGTTCAGCTCCGCCGACTGTAACCAGGCCAAATCGTTTTTCTCCTGACTCTCTAAATATAGTATTCTTGCTGTAGAATTTATCGATGATCAGCTTTAACTGAGCGGAAACACCCCAATAATAGACTGGAGTTCCCACAATTAAAAAGTCAGCTTGCGCAACAGCCCCGATCACCTGATTTGTATCATCGGGATGGATACAAAACCCACCGTTCTTTTTACATGAGTTGCAGGCTTGGCAACCTTGAATACGCATTTTAGCTGCTTCGATCAACTGAATATCCTCAGCAGGTATATTTTCTCTTAAGCCTTGCATGATCGTCTTCATAGCAGTTGCCGTATTACCATTTAATCGAGGACTTCCGTGAATAAATAAAAATTTCATCGGCGAGCTCTCCTTTTCAACTATGCTAATGGTTTTCCACATTCTGGGCAGAATTTTGCCGATTTGTTCATCAAAGGGTTGCCGCAATGTGGACAAAAGGCAGCTTCTGGCTTAGCTTTGCCACATTCTGAACAGAATTTCCCCAAGTTGTGGTTCCCACAAGAACAAACCCAATCAGCGGCTGGCGTTGAAGTAGGAGTCTTAGGCGTCTCTTGCTTTTGTTGATTTGCTTGAGAGGCGGTAGCTGCAAAGCCACCCGCAGTTTGATTCCCCATATTAATGCCCATGAACCCAGCCATACTTCCGGAAGGATTCGAACCAGCGGATTCTAATCCACGTGCAATCGCTCCTTGAACATAACCTTCACGAATCCCCGAATCGCTTAACATCGCTCCTTGATTTCTCATATGGATCAATTTTGTTGATTCTTCGTCATAAGAGATACTGGAGATGCCTACGGACTGAACTTCAAATCCTCGATTGGCTCTCCACTCTGCATCCAAAATATCGGCCATATACCGACTTAATTCAACACTCTTAGAGGGTGCAAATGAAATCCGGATCCCTTCCATTGACATTTTATTGATTGCTGCTTGCAAAGCGGACATAAACTCTGAAAAATATTGCAGATTGATATCTTCAATATCTACTTTGTCTTTATCTCGTGGTATGACTTCCGTATAAAACAAAATGGGATCGCGAACCTTGATTGAATAGGTTCCATGGGCTCTCAGGAATAATTCTGCATTGTAAAAATTATCGAAGTAATTGATTGGGGTTCGAGTTCCAAATTTAATACCTTTGATCTCTTGTGTATTAATGTAGACAACCTTTTGCTTGCCGGCCGGCATTCCGCCAAATTTCACACGATTCCAAGTGTCCTTTAATACATCTCCAAAACTACCACTGAATAGCGATGGGTTCGTCAACTGGTTAAAGGTATAATAGCCTTCTTCAGCCGTATAATCAACGATTTGGCCCCCATCTAAGAGAATCATGAATTGGTTTGGATAAACATGAATCACTGAACCCTCAGAGATGGTCCCTTCAGTGGCATTACGATTAAGATTTCTCTTGTCATTGCGACGCGCAACGACTCCACTGGTCATCACTGTAGAATCACTCATAGAATCCGGTTCTATGACTTCTAACCACTGATCAGAAATGCTACTACTGAGGACAGAAAAAGCTGCACGAATGAGTCCCATTAAAAAAACCTCCCTTAAAAATTATGGATTCGACTTAGAGTATACGATCAAGGCTAAAAACACAAGGTCTTCTTTCCCGTTATTGAGTAAGTAATGTCTTTCGCCATCTTTACACAAGAAAAAGTCACCTGGTTCCGCCTGATAAATGGTACCATTATCATCGTAATGACCCGTACCGGATAAAAAGTAGTATGCTTCCCAATCTCCTTCATGAAGATGGTCTCCTACCGAGTGCCCTGGTTTCAATGTCATAACATTGAATAAACGTCCAGTACCGGCAAACTCATCCAGCGTCATGAGCTGGCGCATGTCCACGAAACCTTCACCATCTTTTAATCGTTCTTTACGGATAATCATACCCTCATTTGCCTTCAGTCGCATCTTTGCCCCTCCTATGTTGTTGTGTTTTCTTATACATTAAAACGGATGTTCAATATGTCTCCGTCTTTTACTCTGTATTCCTTACCTTCAAGTCGTAACAGCCCTTTTTCTTTACAGCGATTCATAGTTCCTTGTTGGAATAAATCATGATAAGCAACCACCTCAGCACGAATAAAGCCTCTTTCTAAGTCACTGTGAATCTTTCCGGCAGCTTTTTTGGCTTCGAGATCTTTATCAATAGTCCAAGCTCGAACTTCATCTTCACCAACTGTAAAGAACGAAATCAGTCCAACCAGTTCATACATGCTACGAGCAAGTCTATAAGTACCTGCTTCTTCAATTCCTAAATCTTCCATGAAAAGCGCTTGATCCTCTTCGGGTAGACGGGCTATTTCATTTTCCATTTCAGCACATAGTGTTAAGAATCCATAACCCTTCTGGTCAACCGCTTTTTCAAGTTGATCTTGGTTGGGGTATTTCCCCAACTTGAATTGAGACTCATCTACATTTAGAACGATCAGTTGCGGTAAATTGGTGAAAAAGGCATAATGCTTAATCGATTCCGCTTCTTCCTCAGTCAAAACGACTTCGGATAAAGGTTTCTCTGCTTCTAAAGCTTCTTGATATTTAAGTAACGCTTCTTGCTCCAATTTCTGTTCAGCTGTGATTTTCTTTCCAGTTTGAATGCGTTGAAGCCTTTTTTCCACAAAATCCATATCAGCCAAGAGAAGTTCTGCATTCACA
>CAZAFY010000023.1:0-11369 GCA_964484445.1 uncultured Eubacteriales bacterium | reverse complement strand
AGCAGCATGGTTGGCAAGAGTTATTCACTCTCAAACTGCTGCTTTTTAAATTATATGATCTCTGGGTGTCTTATTTGCCGTATTGATTGAGCCAGCTGATAATTTGATGTAATCGATGAACTTTGTTCCAAGGTTTCCCGTTTCGGCTCATGCCATGAAACTCTTGGGGATAGGTAACGAATTTCACAGGAGCCTTGTTTAAATACTTTAAGGCAGCATAGTACATTTGCCCTTGCTCAAAGGGGCAGCGTAGGTCACCTTCTTGAACTTCAATCAGAACAGGTGTAACTACATTCGAAATGTAGGAATAGGGGGATTGTTGTTTGTAAGCCTTATCATCATCCCAGGGAGCAACCATATCAAATCTGCGTAACCATGCCCAATTGCCATCGGAGGTTCCCGCCATGGCTGCCCAATGAATGACCGGTCGACTACAAATTGCAGCTTTAAATTTCTCAGTGTGTCCAATGATCCAGGCAGTCATAAATCCACCATAGGATCCTCCACCGACGGAGAAAAGTTTCTCGTCGATCCATTTATGGCGACGTAATGTCCTCTTGCGTACCGCCATGAGGTCATCATAATCCTTCTTTCCCCATTCTTTCGCGATAACCGTGCAAAATTCTTCTCCGTAGCCTTGTGAACCACGAGGATTACTGAAAGCAACACCAAATCCCTCAGCAGCGGTAAGTTGGAATTCGAAAAAGAAAGCATGACCATACATCATCATAGGACCGCCATGGATCTCTAAGACCGCAGGGTAAGATTTTGTAGAATCAAACTCAGTGGGTTTCATGACCCACATGTCGACTTCAGGAGATTTTCGATTAGCACGGGCTTTCATGTGCTCGGGTTCACTCAACTTGATCTGACTAAGCCATTCCTTATTCACATCAGTCAATTTCTTTTCTTTCGTTCTTTGCCCTTCTAAATCTGTATCGAACACGTAGATATCGGCAGGATTATCAAACTGGGTTGCAGCAAAGGTAATTTTTCGAGTATTCGCACTGAAAGAGTAACTGAATATCGCACGATCGCCCTCAACTACGCTTTCTATCTTCTGGGTATCGACGAAAACCTTGTAAATCGAAACCTTGCCACTGTCACTTACCGGGACATAGACGGATTTGGATCCCCAACCCCAAACTAAGGGGGTGTTTCCGGAGATAGGGATATCGCATAAAGCAATGTTACTGAAGGTTCGGTCAAAATAGGAAACACAAGCTTCCGGTTCGCCACCTTGCATCGGCAAAATGTAGAGCTTGCTGTTGCCACCAATGACATCGGAAACAGAAGCGATCATCGCCAAACGATCCCCCTTTGGACTGTAGGTCGCTTGCTGAATATCGAACTCTTTACAAACCAAATATCGAACACGGGCTTCCTCCATGTTGTATTCATATAAATAACTTGACCAGGCGTTTCTTCCCCAATCATCATCTTGACGACTAGTAAACAAGATTCTCCTTCCACTGCTGTCTACATCACATAATTGGTAGACGAACTGTGGCCCGAACGTAAGTTGGACAGGAGCATTTTCTCTTTGATGATAAACCAACTGTGGCCTTCGAGCACCCAGATAACCCATGCCATCCATTTTGTAAAAAAGCGTTTCGATCTCTTTTACATCTTTCGTGAATTTGACAAAAAGGTCGCTTTCATTCTCTGCGCTCTTTTCGTCTTCGATTCCTTTTTGGTCTAAATTTGCCGTATAGACAAAGCCTGAACCATCGGGGAGCCAGCGATAATCACTAAGACCGCCTTTGATAAATGTGAACTGTACGGCTTCACCTTTATGTAAGGGTAAAATCCAAATTTGTGAACTTCCGGAGCGCTTTGAGAGAAAGGCTAATTCCTTTCCATTGGGGCTAAAGCGTGGTTTCGAATCGTGGGGGCCGTTTGTCAAGCGGAAAGATTCCCCTCCGGATGCTTTTATTCCAAATAGTGAACTTTCGTAGCGGTTTTCATTGGCATTCACCGAAGAAAGCACATAGGCAACCCAATCTCCTTCCGGGGAGAGTTGGGGTTCGCCTGCTAATCGTATCGTTAAGAGGTCTTCTTTGGTGATTAATCTTTTCTGCATGATGCTACCTGCCTTTCCGATGCCCGTTTTCTTTTTAAGTTCAACTTATTTCGCGAGATTCCTTCTAGAAAACCCTATAAAAAAACAAAATAATAAGTTTCAATGCAAAATACCACGGTATTTAACCGTGGTACGAAATAATTTTATTGTTTTTTAAGGAAAACCCCTAAGTCAGCTTTACTTAAAGCCTTCATCAGTAAGAGCAAGACTACGTAGATAAGGAGTCCGAAAATAGTTTGTATTAAAAGTGAAGCTATAGCAGGGAGTGTTTGTAAGAAATAACGTTGGATCAGAAACAAGGAAAGCCCCATTAGTAAAGCAGCAATACTCGGTTTGAGTAGATGTTGAACAATGGAAAAGAAAGAACCAACATTTCTGTAGATGTGATATAGATTTAAGAGTGCTGCCACTGAGAATCCTAAAACCGTGCTCAAGGCTGCTCCGTGTATCCCTAAAATCGGTATAAGAATGAAATTACCCACAAATTTGATCAAAGCTCCAATCAACATATGTTGAACCGGTCGCAGGGAATGTCCCATTCCTTGAAGTACACCGGAACTGACTTGTTGCAGTGCAATGAAGGGTAAGCCAAATGTTAGAGTTTGTAAAGCTACGGCGGTTGTACTGCCCATACGAAGCAAAACGGTCAATGGGAAAGCGATCTGTCGTAATCCCACTGCAGCGGGAAGTGCAAAGAGCAAGGTCCATTGAAAACCTCTCTGAGTTAGGTTTCTGACTTTTTCATGGTCATCAAGGGCACGAGATTCAGCTATGGCAGGAACTAATGTAACAAATAGCGAGCTTGTTAAAATTGTAGGAAGTGCTATGAGGCTCATGGCATTGTTTGCAAAAACGCCATATGTGGCTGTGGCTTCGGAAAGGCTCACTCCAGCCGACTGCAAGCGATTCGCAATTAAGAGGGAATCCGCCAAGAGGAAAGTGGGAAGACCAACACCTGCGAAACTGATTGGAATTGCATAACGTAGAATTCTTTTATAGATTGCTTTGTTGCGATATCTTTTTTGGGGGATTTCGATTTTCCCTACAGACTTTTCGTGATTTCTATAAAGCCAATGAAGGTATAGGGAGGCTCCAATCGCGCCAGTGGCAGCGCCAAAGGTCGCACCGGCAGCGGCATATGTTAATCCTAACGGAAGAAGTAGCCAAGCTAGGACGAGCATCACGAGGATTCGACAGACTTGTTCTATGAGTTGAGAAGAGGCGTTCGGTTTCATGTTCTGTAATCCTTGAAAATAACCCCGATAAACCGCTTGAAAGGAAGTCAAAAATGCCGTTGGCGCTAAGGCGAGATATGAGAATAAAGCTCTTTGATCTTGATGAACCCAGTTTGCCATGGGATAAGCCATTAGGGCTAATAACAAACTGCCAAAAAGGCCTAAAATCAAGCTGAGTCGCATGCCAAGACGGAAAACCTTTTCAGCATGATACGAATCATTTTTAGCAGAAAACTCAGCAACCAGTTTTGAAATGGCAACATTGAAGCCAACCGAGGAGAATGATAAGATGATAGCAAAAAAAGGATAAGGGAAATTGTAGATGCCGACTCCTTCTTCACCAATGAGCCATAATAGAAAAATCTTGGAAAAGACACCTAAGAGTTGGCTCAAAAATCCTGCTGCGCTTAGTATGAGGGCTCCGGTCAAGAAAGTCTGCTTCTCTTCCAACCGGGTCGGTCTGAGTCTCATCGTATGTCCCCCCCTTTTATCACAGTATGATAAGATATTACCTTATAAGCAGGGTTTTGTCCATGCTTTATCGAATTAATCTGTATAATTGACACGATCAGCCTTGGAAAGGGGTGATTTTTGAGTTGGAACTCCCTTTGTCGCCTCTTCCTTCAAATATAAACGAATCGATCACTTATTGTTTTGTTGTAAGTTTGACTACAGATCGCCGGATTCGTATTGGTCAAAGAGGAGAGATCTTCTTTCGCGCAGGATTTTACGCCTATGTTGGGAGTGCAAAGAAAAACGCATCATCAAGAATAAACCGACATTGGTTAGGAACCGGAAAAAGGAAATGGCATATTGATTATTTGAGAGCTGAAGCAAACCCACAATCGATGTGGACTTTCCGGCAAGCAGTAATAGAAGAATGCCAATTAGCAGATTGTTTTCAGAAATCAGAATTTGATTTTATTCCTGATTTTGGTTCTTCAGATTGCCATTGTCCCTCACATCTTTTCTATAGCCCAAGTCGTTCATGTTTAGAAGCACATCTTACAGAGTGTAGTCCGGTGTTTCAGAAATTTATGGTTGATTACGAAAGGAGTTTTTTTATGAAACAGTACCCAGAGAAAATCAGACTCTTATTTGAGCGTCGCAGCATTCGTCGTTTCAGCGGTGAAAGTATTGAGCGAGAACAGCTTCTACTTATATCCGAAGCAGGATTAGCTGCTCCGTCCGCGTCTAATCGTCGCCCTTGGCATATCACGATCATCACAAATCGCGAGGAACTGAATCGCTTAGCTGAAGTAAATCCTTACGGAAAAATGTTGACCAAAGCAGCAGCAGCCTTTGTTGTCAGCGGAGACAAAAATCGCATGTATGAAGGCGAGGGTCGAGATTTTTGGATTCAAGATTGCTCAGCGGTAACCCAAAACATCTTATTGGCAATACACGGGTTAGGGTATGGCGGTGTTTGGATTGGGCAACACCCATTACAAGATCGTAAAAATGCAGCGAGAGATATCTTGATGATTCCGGATCATCTGGAACCCTTAAGCTTGATTGCTGTAGGTGTTCCTGAGGAAAACAAGGAAGCAAGGACCCAATGGGAAGAAACCCAAGTGACGTGGCGAGAATAGTCACAACAAAAAGGTGCACATCGCAGGATGTGCACCTTTTTTATTTAACAATGATTCATCCAATCTTGGATTTTCAACCTGTCTTGACTATGCGCCAAGGCTAAAGTCAATAGAACTCGAGCTTTTTGAGGGTTCAGATTATCTGCAGTGAGAGCGCCTTTTTGAACATATTCGGGTTTGACTGGGCCCACCAAGCCGGAACCGGTTCGACTTCCAGCAAGAATTGCAACCCCAGCAGCAGTCGCCTTCTCCATGGCGAGTCGCAAAGATTGTGTCACAGCACCAGCTCCGGCAGCAGCTATGACGATTCCTTTTGCACCTGCAGCCACAAAGGCTTCCACTGCAACACCATCTGCCATAATATGAGAGTAGGCAATATCAACGCGCGGCAAGTCCTGAAGTTCACTGACATCAAAAATCGTTTGATAGGTATGAAGACGCGTAGGTTGGTGATAAAAACGAACTTCTTCACCCTTCACAAATCCCAATGGACCGCTGTAGAGGCTTTGGAAAGTCTCGACTTTATTGGCATTACTCTTCGTTACATCACGAGCGCAATGGATTTCTTCGTTCAATACGACCAGAACACCCTTTCCAACAGCCTCAGGACAACCGGCAACCCGCATCGCATTGAGAAGATTGAGTGGACCATCTGCTGAAATGGCAGTGGACGGACGCATCGAACCTACAACGATGACCGGCCGCGGATCTTTCACAGTTAAGTGCAGAAAATAGGCGGTTTCTTCTAAAACGTCGGTACCATGGGTGATCACGATTCCGGTCAGGTTGGGATCTTCGTTAAATTTCTGATTAATGAGATTTGCTAAGCGCAACCAGTCACTGTGGGTAATAGCGATGGAACCAACATTGAGAAATTGGATGGCTTCAATAGTAGCTACCTCTTGGATTCCGGGAACGCTTTCTATGAGAGCTTCTACGGAAATTTCTCCGGGGCGATAATTGGTTGTTTTTCCAGGTGCCCCTTTTCCAGCAATAGTACCTCCGGTTGCAATAAGTAAAATTTTGGGTTTATTCGTCGACATCATTATTGTTCTCCTCTCGGGATTCATGCGTTCGTTTCTATTTCCTTGCGGATCTCTTCATTTTCAAACCATCGTACCAGCCAGATTTGTTTTTGCATGGGCAAGAAAAATCGACAGCCTGTTTTTGTGATTTCAATCATTTCTTCTTGGGCTACATAACCACCGGAACTTTGAAGTCCGAATTCCAAGGTGAAGACCTGACCTTCTTCTAAAACTTGGAAGGGTCTTTGCCCGTAGCGTTCCCAACGAGGACCTAACACTGCACCGCCGTCATGTGCCCAGATACCAACTTGATGTCCGAGAGCATGCTGATAATCCGGATATCCCTCTTCCTTCAAGAACAGGCGTACCTTTTCATCAACCTGCCAACCTTGAATTCCGGGTTTGATAAAATCGGCAGCCAAGCGAATTCCTTGCTGTACAACATCGAAGATCTTCTGAATATCTTGGGGCACTTCAGTTTCACCGGGACGCAAAATATACCAACAGCGTTGATAATCCGATGAATAACCGTCTTTCTTAATTCCAAAATCCAAATGCAAAACGTGCCCTGGTTCAACCAGTGTATCATCGGGTACGGCATGACCGGCACTCATAGCCGGCCCAGAGGTTATGCCGGGATCATCGTGCCAATTCCAAGAAGCTCCTAAGTTGCGCTCGGTCATCTTTGCGTGAAGAAAATCCGAGATGCTTCTTAACGTACAACCCGGTCTGATTTCGTGGATTAATAAGCCGAACAGCTCTAAAGTTTCCCAAGAGGCTGCTTGTAGACGATTCATTTCTTCCGGTGTTTTTTTCTTGCGAAGCGTTTCTATAATCTTCTCAGAAGAAATGAAACGATCCTTCCACTCAGGAAGAAATTGCTGCAATCGAGAATACATACCAAAGCTCAAGCCATCGGCAGAGACATTGCCCGGTGAATAATTCAGAGCGATGTTCTTTGGATTCTGACCGATCAATTCGTCACGTAATGGCTGACGAAAAGACTCGACATAGGGAATCACTTCATCATAAACATTTAACTGAACATAATTTTGCTGGTCACCGGCCCCGAGGATGGCTACTTTTCGACCACTTCGATAAATCAAAAATGCGGCCTCCCAAACAACATGGCCCTCCCCGGCCAGAAAAGTCATTGCAGGATCACGGGACTCGATTGTTTCGCGCACATAAGTACACCAACAATCAATTTCGAGGTCCGTCATGATTTGTACTGCTTGATCTAGTTTTTGTTGAATCAGTTCAGAGTTTAACATAAAGTCTCCTTTCATAATCAAGTATTACTTGTGTAGCAAATGGAGGAGCGCGAATAAAAACGGTTGATGCGCCAAATATATGGTGAGTGAGTGGCGCCCTATCCATTGTAATACGGGGAGGCGCAGATTTGGGAATAACGATTTCTTAGTTGAATAGCAGCATCTTCCAAGAAGCAAACCAACGAGAGGGTAGGCTAGATTCGGTAATAGCGGAAAATAATCCGAACTTTGAAAGCCGCTATTCCTGAACCCAAGAGGAGCCAGCCAAGGATACGTCGATGTTTGTTGCCCTACAAAATAACCCGCGATGATAACTGCCACAACAGCTATAAACACCCCAATCGTAGATGTTTTTTTAAAAGGAATAAGAAGGAGCATGGAACATGCCAAAAAATGTAACGTACCAAATTTAACAAAGTATTGCGGGTTTTGTATGTAGGTCACTATTGTTACTACACCTGCAGCGAGGGTCAATTTTAAAATCTGATTCCAGGGATTTCGACTGAATTGACTGCTGATTCCAGCCAGGATAAAAAATAGTGGGGCTGCCACCGAAGCTATTTGCATTGTCGGGTGTGTTAAAGTAAAAGGATAGCTATAAAATTCAATAAGGTCATACATCAAATGATAATAAACCATAGCGAGCACAGCTACTCCGCGGAGAGCATCGATTTCTGCGATTCGATTGTTCTTTTTCATACTTTTCCATTCTTTTCTTCGTGACACTTCGAAACATTAGTAAACAAATATTAGTTCGATATACTAAATGAAACTCCTGCTCCCAGAAGAAATCTCTTCAAAAAGAAGGATTTTAAGAAGCGAAATGAGAAAACAATTCAAAACAACAAAGGAGGAGATTTTAATGCAATCCATCGTCATTAAAAATGCCAGAATCTACACAATGGCTGATCAAAGCGTACTCAAAGGTGAAATTCTCTTGGTGAATGGGAAAGTCAAAGAAGTCGGAACTCAAGTCAAAGTTCCTGAGGGAGCAAAAATTATTAATGCCAGAAACCACTTCGTGACCCCTGGTTTGATTGATGCTCATTGCCATATTGGTATGATCGAAGACGCCATTGGCTTTGAAGGTTCCGATGTCAATGAAGCGATCAGCCCCAATACCTCTCAAGTACGTGGGATCGATGGTTTCAACCCTATGGATAGAACAGTAAAAGAAGCTCTTGCCGGTGGCGTTATTACCGCTGCAACCGGTCCCGGATCTGCAAATGTTTTGGGAGGAACCTTCTTTGCGTGCAAATTACATGGGGATTGCGTGGATGACATGATCATCAAAGATCCTATTGCTATGAAATGTGCCTTTGGCGAAAACCCCAAACGAGTCTATAGCGGGCAGAAAAAGATGCCTTCTACTCGTATGGGTACTGCTGCTGTGATGCGTGAAGCATTAGTTGCTGCAGGGAATTACATGAAAAAAGTAGATGAAGCTGCAAAAGAAGGCAAAGCTGCAC
Source organism: uncultured Eubacteriales bacterium (assembly GCA_964484445.1). Taxonomy (GTDB): domain Bacteria; phylum Bacillota; class JAAYKD01; order JAAYKD01; family JAAYKD01; genus CALCNS01. Next base: position 2,691 of record CAZAFY010000023.1, on the reverse strand, counting down.
CCGACCGTAATTTACAAAACGAATCCCTGATTCCGGTTCTGAAAGGTGAAATTCCTTTGAAGGCGCATGCGCATCGTGCCGATGATATCTTTACATCGATTCGTATCGCTCAAGAGTTTGGTGTAAAAATTACTTTAGAACATTGCACAGAGGGTCATCTCATTGCCGACAAGATTGCCGAATGGAAACTTCCGGCTGTGGTTGGTCCCAGCTTCGGTCATCGTTCTAAATTCGAACTCAAAGAAAAAGGCTTTGCTACACCGGGAGTTTTATCAAAAGCCGGTGTTAAAGTAGCGATTTGTACCGATAGCCCTGTTGTTCCATTGGAGAGTCTGCCTTTAATGGCGGGTATGGCTGTTGCCGAAGGTATGGACGAAATGGAAGCCATGAAAGCGATTACGATCAATGCAGCTGAGATCATCGGTATTGAAGATCGTGTTGGTTCATTGGAAGTTGGCAAAGATGCCGACGTCGTTATTTGGAATAAGCATCCTTTTGAAAATGGTGCTAAACCCACAACAGTAATCGTTAATGGTGAAATCGTTATCGGTTAGGGTTTCTTCAAGGGGTTACCGTTAAGGTAACCCCTTTTTTATCAACGAGGTGACTTTCTTGAAAATATTGGACCTTACTCATCTACTCGAAGAAGAGATGAGTGTATATCCCGGGTCGCCAAAACCCACACTGCTCCAGGCTCATAATGTTGAGAGAGATCATTTTGCTGAAACGAAACTGATTCTCTATTCACATCATGGTACGCATATCGATTCGCCAAAGCATGTTCTAAGCAAAGGCCTCAGTCTTGATCAGTTACCCGTTTCTGCGTTCGTGGGTTCTGCTACAGTTTTAAGGGTTTCTTCTTTTGATGAACTCTCTCAACTGACCATGGAAGTGGTATTGAAACATAACCCGGATTTGAAACAAGCAGATTTCCTTTTAATCTCAACAGAATGGGAAAAAAGATGGGGTACGCCAGAGTACGATCGTGTTTCACCGGCTATCCCAAAGGAAATTATTCAATGGTTAGTGTCTCACGGGAAGAAGGGAATCGGTATTGATGCTCATTCCATTGACCCAATTGGACAATTAGAGAATCATCGCATCGCGCTGGAGGGCTCCATGATTATTTTAGAGAATCTGATGCAGCTTTCTAGGTTGCCTGATCATCTGTTTCAATTGTTTGCGTTACCCTTGCATTTTCAAGATGCTGACGGAGCTCCAGCACGAATCATTGCTACCTGGGAGGATCAAGAATGAAGCGATTAACAGATTTAGCGACGCAAGGGTGTAGGATTAGTACAGGACTTCTCGTTTCCTGGGAAGATCGATTGTGCTTCGCTTTAAGTCAACCGCACTATTGGGAGAAGAGTGCAGATGGATCAACCATTATCCACTGTATTGGTATTGGCGGGGGATTGGAAGAGGATGAAAATTTCACTCAAGCGGTTTGCAGAGAAGCGGTTGAAGAGGCACAGAGCCCAATACGTCTAATAGAACCACGACGCGAAGAGACCCTTTATTGGGGTCCTGACCGACAGCTAACTTGGCTCAAAGGTGGTTGGGCTGATAGTACCGTCTCACCGCTCTTTTTATGGCAGAAAGAGTGGGTCGTTCGCAAACCGAATCAAGAACCCTATATGCGACGATGGTTCACTCCGGTTTATCTGGCAGAGTTTCTAAATGAACCGAAGCCATCGATGGAGAATTTGGCGATTGTTCAAGTTCCGCGAAAACTATTCCCTGAACTGCTAAAGCCAATGCCTTTAACCAAAGCCAAACAAAAAGGGCTTTTGATTTATGGGCATGATTTACCCGCAGAAGCGGAGACAATGATCGGCTTGTCAGGTTCAGCTTTTTATACGGCGCAAGTTTGGGACACTTTATTTCCGAAAGAAGGGAGTGATTATCAAGATGACGAGTAAAATCAAAAAGCCTATCATCTTAATCTTAGGTGAAGATGGTGTTGGAGGCGACGGCACTCCACTCAACGTACTACGAGAAGCCTATGGACAAGCGGTAATTTTGGCGGGGGGATTTCCTATTTGGGGAGTTGATATTCGCTCAGCTGAAGAATACGCAGAGATGTCCGATGGATTACTACTGACCGACGGTCTTGATGTCCATGTTTATCGTTTTGGGGAGATGTATCGAGAGGCACGAGAGATGCATCCTTTTAGCAGAACCCGAGACGATCTTGACTTTCGCCTCTGTGAGCTGTTCATAAAACACAAGAAACCGATTTTCGGTATAGGACGAGGCATGCATATTCTTAATATTTGCCTGGGTGGCAGCCTTGTGAAGAGTCTTTCAGAAGCGGGGATTCCACATCCGGGATCAAATCCTATACCTGCAATTCCTCCTCAAGCGGCCATGCCGGTGTATCATGGAATTCGTGTGGAAGAAAATAACCCATTAGAACATATCCTTAACAAAATCAAAGAAGTTAGTAGTTGCCATACCAGAGCGGTTCAGTTAGAAGCTTCTGAAATGCTGGTTGCTGCAAAAGGGGAAGATGGAGTCATAGAAGCGATCGTTCACCCGGAGCGACCGTGGATAGGGGTACAGTGGCATCCGGAGCTAGACGTTGTTAAAAACCCAGCTCATCTTGAGCTATTGAACTACTGGATTTCGTTGATAAAGTCCAGCTAAGAATTGTCAAGATGAATTTTCGGAAATGATCTAAAAGCAAAG
>CAZAFY010000022.1:0-11424 GCA_964484445.1 uncultured Eubacteriales bacterium | reverse complement strand
TTTTATGCAATTTGCTTACTGTCATCGGAACCACGGCGGACCATGTTGGCATAATGCTCAGAGATGCGCTCCAAGTGAGATAAGATATCCATGTAGAGAATACCGGCACGAACGGTGCAACTACCGAGTTCTAAACGTGTCATATGACCCATTCGCCCTTGTTCAGTCAAGTGTTTAATTGAATATTCCAAACTTTTGGCTTGAGCAAGAAGGTGGGGATTCTCTTCCTGATAATCCAGAGCTTTTTGTGCTAAACCGGCTAATTCTAACATCTGTTCTTGAATTTGCTGTAGTTCAAGATGAGCTTCTCCTGTGAAGACAATCTTTTCTTCGGTTTTGTTATGGGCAAGTTCGACCATGTCTTTGGCGTGGTCACCAATGCGTTCGGCATCTCCGACAATATGTAAAATTGCAGGGATTTGTTGGGATTGATCAATATCGAGACGTTGCTTCGATAACAAGACAACATATTGAATCAACTCAGATTGCAAATTATTCAGAATGTCTTCTTCTTTTAGAACATCGGGTAGAGGAGTGCGATCATTTTCAAAAATAGATTGGAAGATTTGCTTGACCATAAGGGTAGCTACATCGTGGCAGTGTTGCAATTCTTTGTAAAGAGCAGCAAAAGCGGCTTCTGGGGTTTCGAGCAATAACTTGTTCAGATAACGTGGACCATAGGTGATTTGACCCTCTACTTCGGGAACCAAGCGATACAGCAACTTGACAAACATACCGGTCAAAGGAATGAAAAGTAGGGTCGTGCCAATATTGAACAAGGTATGAATATTGGCGATTTGGCCGACCACATCGGGAGCAGTTGTCTGAATGAAATTCACAGCATATTCAAAGAAAGGAAGAATCAGTAAAACACCAGTTATGTTAAACAGCACATGGGCATAGGCGGTTCTGCGTGCGGCTCGGTCGGTGTGTAATGAGGCCAGCCAGGCGGTGATACAAGTACCAATGTTGTTGCCCAAAATGATTCCGGCGGCACTATGGAAGTCTAGCAAGCCTACTTGTGCCAAAGCGATGACCAAACCGGTGGAAGCAGAGGAGGATTGAATAATAGCGGTTGCAAAAGCCCCAATGGCAACTGCGGCTAAAGGGTTCTTGGTATAATTGATAATAAGTTCTTGTAGCCATGGGTTGCTCTTAACATAAGCTGAGCCGGAACTGAGGGTGGTTAAACCTAGAAATAGGATACCAAAACCGGTAATAGCATTCCCTAAGTTTTTGTTGCGGTCGCTCTTCGCGGCTAAGTTCATAATTACACCTATTGCAATTATGGGAAGGGCATAATCGGTAATTTTTAAACGCATGATTTGACCGGTCATGGTGGTTCCGATATTCGCCCCGTAAATCACTCCCAAGGCTTGTTTTAGGGTCATCAATCCGGCATTAACAAACCCAACAACTAGGACTGTTACAGCGGAGGAGGATTGAATAATAGAAGTTACAACAGTGCCTAAACCTACACCCATTAGCAAATTGTTAGTCAAAGCACTTAAGATTTTTCGCAGGGAGTTTCCGGCAGCTCGTTCCAGTCCATGACCCATCATGGTGATACCGAGCAAAAGCAGTGCAACACCACCGATCAAACCAAAAAGGAAATCTTGCATGGTATTCTTCCTTTCACATTCTTCAATATATCTTTTTAAGCGCATGTGATTTCCACAATCTATGCCTAAAGTCCTTTATCAGAATTGCTTTTTCTATGCAAGCTTTGGTTGGAATGCAAAGCGAAGTGTAAAGTTTTGGTTAAGTCTTGGTAAAACAATAGGATTCTCCTACGAAAAAAATAAAAAAACTGCAAGGTAACTCAAACGCTACCCTGCAGTGTGCTATCTTATTTATAATGTGACCATACGACGCAAGTCGTCTCCAGGACCCCGCTTGACAATGTTGGCTAAGTGTTCAGAAATCCGTTCCATGTGAGAAAGAATGTCCATAAAGAGAATGCCGGAGTTAACCGTACAAGTGCCTTGCTCCAAGCGTTCGATATGTCCTTGCTGGCTTTTCTCAACCATGTCCACCAATTGGCGTTGTAATTTCTGAGCGTCCAAAACGGCTTCTTTATGGTTTTCGAACTCCTCACTCAGAGAGCGGGTCGCTAAATCCGATAATGTATCCATATGTCTAATAATCATGCCGAGTTCTGCAAGAGCAATCTGTGAGAAGGGGAGCTTTTGGCTAATTTTCTTTTCGCAGTGCTCCACCATTTCTTTGGCATGATCGCCGATCCGCTCGGCATCCCCTACAATGTGTAAGACCGAAGGGATTTGTCGAGATTGATCATCGCTTAGCCTGCGTTTGCCCAATTCAACCATGTAGATGGTGATCTGTGCTTGCAAGTCATTGAGAACTTCTTCATCGACTAAGACTTCCGCTAAAGGTTTTCGATCATCATTGATCAGAGAATTGTAGATTTTTCTGTACATCTCTGTTGCTAACTCTGTGCATTTGCCCAGTTCCTTATAGGTTGCCGATAATGCATAAGAAGGACGGTCAAGCAATAATTTGTCGATAAAGCGTGGTCCGACAATGCGCTTTTCATCCTCCGCTGTGGTAGGTATGACTTTATACAAAAACTTTGCATAATACCTAGTGAAGGGAATAAAGATCAGTGTTGTGCCAACGTTAAAGAAAGTATGTAAGTTGGCAATCTGCCCGGCAAGATTCGGTGCAGAGCCTTGTAGCAGGGTAACCATGGTATTAAAGAAAGGCAAAGCAAGCAATACACCAAACACATTGAACCCGGTGTGCCCAATTGCTGTGCGTCTTGCGGCTTTATCGGTTCCAATCGAAGCCAGCATAGCCGTGATACAAGTACCGATATTGTTTCCTAAAATCATACCGGCAGCAGCACTTAGATTTAGAAGACCGGCTTCCGATAAAGACATGACAAGGCCGGTTGTGGCAGAGGAGGACTGAACCGTGGCGGTAATCAAAGCACCTAAGCCAATCGACATCAATGGGTTTGAAGTATAACGAACAATAAAGTCCATCATGGCAGGATTGTTTTTAACAAAGGCGGAGCCTGAGGTGAGTGTGTTGAGTCCAAGAAACAACAGACCAAATCCGGTGAGTGCCTGGCCAAGGTATTTGATACGGTCGCTTTTGGCAACGTAACTGATGACTACACCGGCGAAGATGATCGGTAAGGCATATTGAGCGATGTTCAAACGCATCAATTGACCGGTGATCGTAGTTCCAATATTCGCGCCATAAATGATGCCTAAGGCTTGAGGCAACGTCATAAGTCCGGCGTTGACAAAGCCAACTGCCAAAACAATAACCGCTGCAGAGCTCTGGATCACTGCGGTGACCAAGGCCCCTACAATCACTCCTACCAGTAAGTTGGAGGTTAACATGCTCAAAATTTTCCGTAAAGAATCTCCGGCAGCACGCTCCAACCCTTTGCCCATCATATCTAGGCTTAAGAGTAATAGACTGACGCCTCCTAAAATACCAAAAACGAACTGCTGCACGAAAGTCCCTCCTTGAGTGTTTCGCCTGATGACGAAATCGCTTCTTGTGTGAACATTGTGTTAATTCCCTGTAAAATTTTCGACAAGCGAAAGGAGGAACCCTTTCCTTTATCTGTAAGCTTTCGAGCAATTCATAGTGGTTATCTCTGGGATATTGGTAGATTGCTTAGGTGGCAAAGGAAGCAGGACAGATTGCGTAATCTGTCCTGCTTTTTTTGGCTTTTGGTTATCGAGTATGAACTACTTTTCCATTTTGAATTACGTATTGAATTGCTTGTTTCTTTACCAGCACCTGAATATCTTCTAAGGGATTGCCATCGACTACCAAGACATCGGCCAGTTTTCCAATTTCAATGCTGCCCAATTGACTGGCTCTATCGATTACTTGTGCGGCGACTTTGGTGGTTGCCAGCAAGGCTTGTTCATTGGTCATGCCATTCTCAGTCATCAATTGTAGTTCCAAGGCATTATCACCATGGAAGTTCAAGGGGGTACCGGCATCGGTTCCCATGGCAATGATCAAATCGGCTTGAACTGCCATTTTGAAGCTCTTGACATGAGATTCAGCAACCCGCATCGATTTCTCTACTGCATAGGCGGGGATACCGGCAGCTACTCCACCTTGGTTGATATGCCAAGGAGCTACTAATGTAGGAACCAAGGCAGTTTTGCGTTCTTTCATCATCACTAATAATTCGTCATCTAAGAAAATACCATGTTCAATACTATCGATTCCGGCACGAACAGCATTCTTAATGCCTTCGGTTCCCTGAGCATGGGTTGCTGTTTTACGTCCCGCTTTATGGGCTTCTTCGACTGCAGCGCGGATTTCCGGTTCGGTCAACTGAGGAGAACCCGGTTCGACACCAGGAGTCATCACACCACCGGTGGACATGATTTTTACTACTTCAACCCCGTTTCTGAGCAGCAGCCGAGCATTCTTGCGACATTCATCTTCGCCGTCCGATTGTAAGCCGCCCATCCAACCATGGCCGCCTGTCATTGTGATGCAAGGACCGCTGGTGATGATACGAGCGCCTTTGACTCTGCCTTCTTTCCAAGCTTTTTGTAGACTGATATCTAAATAATTCTTACTCCCCATATTACGAACAGTGGTGAAGCCGGCTTCTAAATCCTTGCGGATATTTTCTGCTCCAACCAAGGCAGAATAAGCATCGGTCGCATTTTGGCTCTCTGCTAAATCCTTGGGATCTCCGGTCATACAAACGTGCACGTGACTGTCGATCATGCCGGGCATTACAAAACGTCCACCCACATCGATCACTGTATCACCATCTTGAGGGATCACTTCTGCGCAAGGGGCGATTTTGGAAAACTTGCCGTTCTCCATAACGATTCCCATATTCTCCTGCACTGCTTTGCCGGTTCCATCCCATAAATTAGCACTCTTTAAAACTAAAGCCATATTTTCTCCTCCTATGATTCATTTTGTTTAAACTTCGCGATGCTCAGGGAGATTCCTGCTTCTTCTTATTTTTCAGCAGATACTATGCTGGGAAGGAAGGGATTATCTCTTCGACTCGCGAAAAGAAAAAACCAATGAGGGGAGGTAGGTTATGGAAGAACAAATTAAAGAACTCTTAGCGTATGCAAAGCGATTAGGTGCGACCTATGCAGACATTCGCACCACAGCTCAGAAAAACCAACCCATTTTAATGCGCAACGGACAGGTGGAAAGTGTCTCCACAGGCTATGACGCCGGAATTGGATGCCGCGTCTTGGTCAATGGAGGTTGGGGCTTTGCGTCCACGCCATCAACCAAAATGGAAGCTCATAAACAGATGGTAGAACGTGCAGTGCAAATCGCCAAAGCCAGTGCCCGATGCAAATTGCGAGACGTAGAATTAGCCCCAGTCGAAATTGTCACCGATAAAAAAGAAACGCGAGTCCTCAAAGATCCTTTTCAGATGCCGGTTGATCATTTTGCTGAACTGCTCAAAGAATGCCATGAGGCCATGGTTCAGATTCCCGAAGTCAAAGTGACCGGGGGATCGTTGTTCATGAGCCGCGAAGAGAAAACCTTTGCCAGTAGCGAAGGGGCCTGGATTGAACAGACGATCAGCATCACCGGTGGTGGGGTTGATTGTATGGCACGCGGGAACAATGATGTTCAACGTCGCTCCTTCAATATGAATAAAACCGCCGGCTTTGAAGCACTCGAAGCCATGCAACTAGTACAACGTTCCACGGACATGGCTCAGGAAGCCAAAGTCTTGCTGACCGCAGATTCCTGTCCCAGAGGAGTGGATTCTCTGATTTTGGACAGCAGCATTGCTCGCCTGCAGGTTCACGAGTCCTGTGGCCATCCCATTGAACTGGATCGGGTCCTTGGTTCCGAAGACACCTATGCTGGGAAAAGCTTCTTGACACCTGATCTCTATGGTAAGGATTTCCGCTTTGGTTCTCCTCAAGTCACCATTACCGCCGATGCCACCTTGCCTGGTGGATTAGGTAGTTTCTTCTACGATGACGAGGGGGTCCCGGCACAGCGCACGACCATGGTCGATGCTGGTTTATTCAAGAACTATTTAACTTCTCGTGAAACAGCCAAAGACTATGGTGGTCATTCCAATGGAAGCATGCGAGCCATGAATTGGGCGAATATACCGCTTATTCGCATGACCAACATCAATTTAGAACCGGGAGATTGGACCTTAGATGAAATGATCCGAGACACCAAGTCCGGTATTTTGGCGTGCACTCCCAAAAGTTGGTCTCTGGATGACAAGCGCATGAATTTCCATTTCTCTCCGGAATTGGCGTATGAGATCAAAGATGGAGAAATCACCAGACCCTTGAAAAATGCAGCCTACACCGCTTTGACTCCTGAATTTTGGGGCTCTTGCGACGCGGTTGCCGGTAAGGCAAAAGGTGAATGGGATATCTGGGGCAGTATCAGCTGCGCCAAAGGGGAGCCGATCCAATCAATCGGACCCGGTCACGGCGTTGCTCCAGTGCGATTCCGCAATATCAAAATTGGCGTAGGCGAATAAGCGCTCAAAGATCCTTTTGCGGAAGGAAAAGACCGCATAATATTTAGAAGTAGATAAATGAAAGGGAGGAAGAGGATGAAAGATCAAATTCAAGAGATTCTAGCGCTAGCCAAACGACTGGGTGCTACGTATGCCGATGTTCGGTATACCAAGCAGATGAGTCGCCCCTTGGTCATGCGCAACGGACAGGTTGACCATTTTACGGTCAGTGAAGACAAAGGCTATGGCATCCGCGTGATCGTTGATGGAGGCTGGGGCTTTGCTTCAACCCCTAGTCATGACCCCAAGGATTTGGAGGTCGCAGTCAAGAGAGCAATTTCTATTGCTAAAGCCAGCGCTCGCTGTAAAATCAGAGATATTGAGTTGACCCCCTTGACCCCGGTAGAAGACCGAAAGAAAGTCAAAGTCGTACAAGATCCTTTCAAGGTTTCAGTCGACGACATGAGTGCTTTATTGCGACAATGCCACGATGCCATGGTGCAAGTACCGGAAATCAAAGTTACTTCCGGGATGATCACCATGCAAAACATGGAAAAGACCTTTGCCAGCAGCGAAGGATCTTGGATCGAACAAGAGATCACCCGCACCGGTGCCAATATTGAGGCCTATGCCAGAGGTGAAGGCGATGTTCAACGCCGTTCCTATGCCAACGGTAGATCCGCCGGGTATGAAACCATTGAAATGCTGGATTTAGTGCCCAGGGCGACCAAGCTGGCGAAAGAAGCAGCAGAATTGTTAAAAGCTCCCGAATGCCCCAAGGGCAGAACCACGCTTATCTTAGGCGGAGACATTGCCCAGCTGCAAGTGCATGAATCCTGTGGCCATCCCATTGAATTGGATCGAGTCCTTGGTTCTGAAGATACCTATGCCGGAAAGAGCTTTTTGACACCCGACCTCTATGGAAAAGGATATCGTTATGGCTCCGACGTGGTCAATATGACCGCAGACGCCACCATTGAAGGTGGAAATGGCTCGTTTTTCTATGACGACGACGGTGTTCCTGCTCAACGCACAACCATTGTAGATAAGGGTATCTTCAAGAACTATTTGACCTCCCGTGAGACCGCCGGCAATTTTGGACTCACTTCCAATGGCACTAATATTGCTATGAACTGGGCGAATATACCCCTGATTCGAATGACCAACATCAATTTAGAACCCGGGGATTGGTCTGAAGAAGAGATGATCCGCGACACCAAAGAAGGCGTTTTGGTGGACACACCCAAGAGCTGGTCTCTGGATGACAAACGAGTCAACTTCCACTTTGGCGGCGAGATCGCTTATGAAATCAAAGATGGCGAAATCGTCCGCATGGTCAAAAACCCAGCCTATACCGCCATTACTCCCGAATTCTGGGGCTCTTGTGATGCTGTTGCCGGAAAAGAGAAGGGTGAATGGGAAGTCTGGGGGAATACCAATTGCGCCAAAGGCGAGCCGGTTCAAGTGATAAATCCCGGACATGGTGCTGCTCAAGTTCGATTCCGTAATGTAAAGGTAGGTGTTGGTGAATGATTCAAAGAGAACAAGCCGAGAAAATTTTAAAAACTGTGTTACAGGCTTCGACTGCCGATGAAACTCAAGTCGTCTTACAGAGCGAAGATTTATGCCAAACCCGTTTCAATAACAACTGGATTCACCAGCATTTGTTCCGTGAAACCTACTCTGTTGAGATCAAAGTCATTCATCAGAACCGAGTCGGTATCGCAACCGTCAACAGTTTGGACGAGGCTTCTTTACGGAAGGGTGTAGCCGATGCCATGCATAATGCCAGTTTTGTTAAACCGAATCCGAATTTGGTCTCGTTGCCGGATCCCAGACCGATTCAAGAAATCAACGGTATCAATTTGAATACCTTAAACTTAAGTGATATGGATCGAGCTGATTTAGTTGCTTCCATGATCGATGTCGCCAAAGCTAATCATGTCGATGCCTCTGGCTCTTTCTCCAACGAATTGAGCAGTATTGCAGTTGCCAATTCCAAAGGGGTCATGGCGTATCATGCCGGTAATAACCTGCGTATCCGCAGCATTATGGCCAATGGTTTACAAACCGGATATTCAGAAGCGATGGCGACCGATGTTCGTGACATTGACTTTGTTGCGGTAGCCAAGGATGCATTGTGGAAATCCAAACTCAAAGCCGAAGAAAGCCTCACCTTAGAATTAGGCAGTTACGATACCATATTTGAGCCGCAAGCAGTTGCAGATTTGATTCGTTTCCCGGGCTATATCGCCTTCCAAGGCCAATCGTTCCTTGACGGCCGTTCCTTCATGGCGAAATCCATGGGTCAACAGGTTTTTGATGAGAAAGTGACCGTATACGATGATGCCTATGATCCAAGACATATTCCTATGCCAATGGATGCAGAAGGTATGCCAAAGCAAAAAGTGATGATCATCGAAAACGGGATTGCTAAAGGAGTGGTATTCGACCACGCCACCGCAGTACGAGCAGGCAAAGAAAGCACCGGACACGCAACTCAAGGTCGCCGCGGTGGACCGAATCCCAGCCATTTGATTATCGCTCCCGGAGAATCTTCCATTGAAGAAATGATCCGCAATACCAATCGAGGCGTCTACGTGACTCGGTTCCATTATACCCACTGCCCAGAACCGATGCAGGTAATTGCAACCGGAACCACTCGTGACGGCACCTTCTTAATTGAAAACGGTGAGATCGTTGCTCGTTTGAAAAACTTGCGATATACTGACAGCATGATCCGCGTTTTTGCCAATGTTGACAGTTTGAGTAAACAGCAATATCTAGTTAAAGACTGGTGGTTTACCTTCACCATGTTGGTCCCAGCAATGAAGATCCGTGACTTCACTTTTACAGGAAATACAACCTTCTAATTCACCAATCTTTCTCAAGAAATAAGGCGCCCTTTTGCCGCCTTTGGTAGGAGGGTGCTTTTTCGCGAACATTTTTGTTAGAAAGCAAAAAAACATTCGGAAAAATTACCAAGATACTTGAAATTTTTGGTTTATCTGTTACAATAAAAAGTAGATTCTTGCCAACAGGAAAGGGAAGCTTAGCCATGAAACTTCTTGAGGAACGTATTCGTCATAGTGCCCAGGTGGTAGATAACGACATTGTCAAGGTAGATATGTTCTTGAATCATCAAATCGATGTGGGACTTTTAGCCCAATTGGGGGAAGAGTTTTATCGTTGTTTTGGTGACCAACAAGTAACCAGAATTCTAACAGCAGAAGCCTCAGGGATCGCACTGGCTTGTATGGCTGCCTTGGTTTTCCGAGTCCCGGTCGTCTATGCCAAGAAAGGTCAAGTTCGTACTCAAGGAAGCCATGTATACCGGAGCGAGATTTTTTCCTACACTCGCGGCAAATCAACAGAGATCAGTGTTTCCAAAGACTTTTTACAAGCCGATGATCGAATTCTGATCATCGATGATTTCCTGGCATCCGGAAATGCCGTCTTAGGTCTTAAAGATTTGGTGGATCAAGCCGGAGCCCAGCTGGTGGGCGTTGGCATCGCTATTGAAAAGGGTTTCCAAGATGGTGGAAAAAAACTTAGACAAATGGGCTTACCCCTGTGTTCATTAGCCATTATCTCTGCAATCGAGAACGGTAACGTTCTCTTTCAACAAGATAATGCTGTGAAATAGAAGATCTTTTTACCCCAAAGCCAACATTTCGAAGGAGGAACTCAAAGAATGAAAAAATTATCCAAATTACTGATTCTTGCCCTGGCGTTGATGACGGTCTTAGCACTTACCGGCTGTAACCAACCGGCTCCGACACCGACTCCGACTCCCGATCCGCAACCGGTAGAAACCGGATTTGCACCGGTCGCCAAAGAAGACTTAAAAGTTGGTATCATCTACATTGGTTCTGCTACCGATAAAGGCTGGACCTATTCTCATGACCAAGGGATGCTGGCCATGCAAGCAACCTTGGAATTGGACGATAGCCAGGTTATCAAAAAAGAATTCATCACCGAAGACAGTGCTTGTGAAACCGCTTTACGTGAATTAGTCGAAGCCGGTTGTCAAATCATCTTCGCAAACAGTTGGGGTTACATGGATTATATGGAAGAAATGGCTGAAGAATATCCGGAAATCATCTTCTCCCATTGTTCCGGTTACAAAAACAACGGCGTTAACTTTAACAACTATTTTGGCGCTATCAACGACGCCCGTTACCTTTCCGGTATCGCTGCCGGTTTGAAAACCGAAACCAACAAAATCGGTTATGTCGGCGCATACAAAAATCCTGAAGTTATTTCCGGCGCCAATGCCTTTGCTTTAGGTGTGGCTTCCGTTAACCCGGATGCTGAAATTCTCTTCACCGAAACTCAAACCTGGTTCAACCCGGATCTTGAAAAATCTGCTGCGATCTCCTTGTTAGACAAGGGTTGTGATATCATTGCTCAACATCAAGATACCACCATGCCGCAAATTGCCGCTCAAGAACGCGGTGTATTCAGTATCGGTTACCATGTTGATATGACCGAAGATGCTCCTGCTGCTCATTTGACAGCACCGGTTTGGGATTGGAGCGGTTTCTACACCGATTCCGTTCAAGCTGTTATCGATGGCACATGGACACCCGACAACTACTATGGCGACATGGTAGACGGCTTAGTCAATCTCTCCCCCTTAACCGAAAATTGTGCAGAAGGTACTGCTGAACAAGTCAACGCTGCCAAAGAAGCGATTTTAGACGGCTCCTTGGTTGTTTTCACCGGCCCGATTACCGATAACGAAGGTAATGTAGCCGTTGCCGAAGGTGTAGTTCTTGACCGTGAAGGTACCGATTCCATGATGTGGTTTGTATCCAATATCATTGTTCAATAATTACGATTTTAGAAAAGGAAGTGCGTGATGGAGAAAGGGCAGGCCAAGCTTGTTAATGCAATTGAACTCAAAGGTATTAACAAATCCTTTGGCACCGTTGTCG
>CAZAFY010000021.1:0-11891 GCA_964484445.1 uncultured Eubacteriales bacterium | reverse complement strand
TTGTAAATATCCTAAATCGAATAAAGATAATGACCTTCACCGGTAAATTGATACAACCCGTTTTGCTTTTTCCATTCGCCAAAGTCTAAATACGGGGGTTCATAATGCCTGAAATCCATAGGATATCCCGTTAGTGGTGTGTTATAGCTCGTATAAAAAGGGAGCATTCGCCCCGAAACCGGAACCAAACCGATTGTTTTGGCCAATTCACGGGTAATGGTGACAAAGGAGGTAACATAGCCTCGTTCGCCATATAAGCAATCAAGATAAAGAAGATCTTGTTTATGATCTTTGACGATTCTTAAGATTGCTCTTGCTACTAAGCTGGCTTCCTCATCTTCATCGGGATTGATCATTTCCAGCAAAGCCATGTTACTGTCCAGTAAGTTCGCCCATAATTTGTGACTTTGTTCATGCGTATCAAGACGAATTGGGTTTTGGCAACTACTCCAATGGGGAGAGCGAGTACTCATGCTGACAATAGAATAGGGGTCTATTGTTACTCGCATTGTGTAGAGAGTTTTGCCACCGCGCTGGTTGAACTTTGTTAGCACATTGGGATATTCATAAAAGGATTGATACAAGAAATCTTCAATCTTTGTGGTTTTAGGTATTTTTTTCGTAGTGCCCTCTCGCATCTTTTCGAAACGATCAAGATTGAATTCACCCTCGTTAAACTCTTTAAGGCTTGTTTTTGCCAAAAAACGGCTAATATTAGTATCTCCAAAACTTTTGGACTCTAAAACGATCCAATACCACCAGAGTGGGATTCGAGAATTTCCTTTTGAACGATTCCTGTATTTTTTGACTGGTTCCGGGTCAACGTGAAAGATCACATTGAGGATGCCGCCGATTTTTGGGGAAGAGACTAATTTGCGTTGCTCAACCGACCACTTCATTCGGAACTCCTTGAATTTTTTATCTGAAATTTTGCCCTCAATCATTTCTTGCCAAGTAACTTGATCCAGAACTTCCTTTAACCAAGGGTATTTTTTTAATTGTAGGGCATTCAACACATTTTCAGACCACCAAAAAGGCATAGGAGGAGAGGGGATCGGATGATTCCCACTGATTTGTTGCAGCAAAGGATGCCGCTGTACATAATCAGGAAAAGGCGCAGGACAGCATGGCCTTTTAGCATTCAAATAGTATTCATGAGCTTTATCTAAACGACTGTTGATATCGAGAGGTTGGTTGTAGTTGGTCATCGTAATCTCACCTTTGAGTCAATTGATATGGATCGCTTAAATGTGTTCAATCCGGTTGGTAGGATTCCAGAATCTCTTTAACCCAGCGAACACAATTATTGAAGGCGTATAAATCGATACGCTCCAAAGAAGTATGTGGTTGATAGTAGCCAACACTCATGTTGACGCAATCGATTTTCAGCCGTTTTGAGAGGAAGTAAGCATCGGAGAAAGAACCCACTGTTTCTCGAAGATCCTTAACATTTGCCCGTACTCCTGATTGCAAAATATGCTGATAAAGCTTCTTTGTGCACAGAGTCTGCCTTTCTATGGAAGTGACGATGTCACCACTGAATTTGCGATCTAAAACGAGTCCAAAACGAATATTTTGAAAAAAATCTCTTTTGACATCGGCAATTCCTTCACCACCAATTTCCTCGCGGGTCGAGAGAATAATCTTGATGTTAAGAGGGCCATCGTAGGTTTCCAGAATTGAGAGGATGATTTCAATACCGCAACGATCATCGCCTCCCAATACGACAGAACGAATTGAGCCACTGTAGCGGTCTCGCTCCAAGAAATCTTTATTTAGTTGCAAATATCCGTTTTGAACGATATAATATTTCTCCTGAGGAGGAAATAAAACCGTGTCCTGATGTGCAGACAAGAGCACTGTTGGAGCATCCGGATCGCCTCGCCGAAACGCATAGAGGTTCCCTATAGAATCTCGCTCCGTGTGTTCACAATATTTTGCTAAGAGAGGCTCAACAAAATCGGCCATCGGTTTTTCTTCTTTGGGCGGTGCATACACATCGACCAGTTCAATCAATCGATCCAGATTAAAGGATGCGAAATCAAAGGTCTTTTCTCTTTTAATAACTTTCATGCCATCACCTGCATCTAACAAATTCTCTCTTCATCATACACTTTTTTTAAAGTTAGGGCAAGTTTTTTTTCAACAAAGGAGATCAATTATGTCAACCGAATCTAAAACACAACAATTACAAGATTGGACTCAACACTATACTGAAACGAATGGACGACCGCCGAGGATGTATTTTTCGACCTTTGGCTGTCAAATGAGTTTCAATGATGCTGAACTTATTGCGGGATTATTGGATCGTGTTGGGTTTGTCAAACACGATTTGCCGGAGGAATCCGATATTGTAATTTTGAACACATGCAGTGTTAGAGAAAGTGCAGAAAATCGAGTATTGGGACACCTAGGGCGCCTGAAGTTTATCAAAGAACAGCATCCTGATTTGATTATTGCATTGGGTGGATGCATGGTGCAACGACCGGAGATCGTTGCTAAGGTTCAGAAAAGTTATCGTCACATTGATATCCTCTTTGGGACCCACCAAATCGATCAATTTCCGGAGCTTTTGTGGCAAATTCTACAGCACAAAGGAAAAGTTATCGATACCAGGGAAACCAATGCTATTCCTACAGAAGGTTTACCGAAATTACGAAGCCAAAAATTTAGTGCTACTGTGAGCATAACCTATGGATGTAATAATTTTTGTACCTATTGCATTGTACCATATGTTCGAGGGCGTGAAAGAAGCAGGAAACCCGACGATATTTTGACAGAAATTCGAGCTTTAGTAGCCGAGGGAGTACAAGAAATAACTCTATTGGGTCAAAACGTGAATTCCTATGGAAAAGATGTAGGATCAAACATGGATTTTGCGGATTTATTGGAACAGGTGAACCTAATTCCAGGCCTAAAACGCATACGATTTATGTCTTCTCATCCGAGAGACGTCAACCCGAAATTGATTCGTATCTTTCAGGAATCGCAACAGGTATGTCCTCAATTTCACTTACCCATGCAATCAGGGAGCAGCCGAATTCTAAAGGCCATGAATCGTGGCTATACCAAAGAGAGATATTTGGAAATTGCACAGCACATCAAAGCAGCAGTTCCACATGTATCGTTCACAACCGATATTATTGTAGGATTTCCCGGGGAGACTGACGAAGATTTTGAAGACACACTCGATGTCGTTCGAAAGGTTCGCTTTGACAGTGCTTATACGTTTATATACAGTCAGCGGAGTGGTACACCGGCAGCTGAAATGGAAAATCAAGTACCCTATGCTATAAAACAGGCCAGAATTCAACGCCTCATGGAAGTTCAAGCAGAGATCTCTTTGCAGATCAATCAAGGTTACGAAAGTCAGAATCTGGAAGTTTTAGTCGAGGGACCAAGCAAGCAAGATCCTACCATGTTTACAGGGCGCACCGGAGGTAATAAATTAGTTCACTTTCCGGCAACCGCTTCAGAAATAGGAAAAATCATTAAAGTACGCATCAACAAAGCGAGCAGTTGGCATTTGGAAGGGATTTCGATTCAAAACTTGTAAGGAGGTCCGGCTATGGATAGGTCCTATACCCCGATGATCCAGCAATACCTGCAAATGAAAGCTGAAAATCCCGATGCAATCTTATTCTTCCGCTTGGGAGATTTCTATGAAATGTTTTTTGAGGACGCCATTGAAATGTCCAAAGAGCTGGATATCACGCTGACCGGACGCGAGGGTGGTCAAGAAGAACGTATTCCTATGTGTGGAGTTCCTTACCATGCAGCAGAAGGTTATATTAGTAAGTTGGTAGCAAAAGGGTATCGGGTTGCCATCTGCGAGCAAGTTGAAGATCCAAAAGCCACAAAGAATCTGGTCCGGCGCGAAATCGTTCGTATTGTGACACCGGGAACGGCCAATTTAAGTCCTCTTCTGGAAGAAAAACGCAATCACTTCTTGGTTTGCATGTCGTGGCAGGATCATGCTTTTGCCCTTGCTGCAGTGGATGTTTCAACTGGGGCATTTTTATGCACGTCTTATCAGGGAGAAGATGCCCCTCGACAAGCGAAAAACGAATTGACGCGTTTAAGTCCTCGCGAAGTGATACCATGGCATGAAAAAGGCCAAGAGGAACTCGAGAATATTTGTTTCGTCAATGGGGTTCATTGTACAAAACTTCAAGCGATCGAGCGATCTCAAATTATGGAGCTTATGAATACTGAAGATTTGCTTTATCGTTCCATTCCACAGAACCAGAGAAGCGATTCTTTGCTTGAAGTGATCAAGGCTCTTTCCTGGTATGTTCAAAACACGACTAAACTGCCGAATATGCAATTAAACGCACCCGAATATTATCAATTGGATTGGCAGATGGTTCTTGATCAATCGACACGCAGAAGCTTAGAATTGACCCAAACAATGCGTGATAATCAATATCAAGGGTCTTTACTCTGGGTCATGGACCGAACCCGAACCTCAGTGGGGGGCCGAATGCTACACCAATGGATTTTGCAACCCTTGACCAATAAGGCACAAATCGAGCATCGGTTAAGCGCGGTTCAAGAGTTTGTTGAAAACCCCGGGTTGCGTGAAGCCATTCAAGAACAACTTCAAAAGGTAACAGATTTAGAACGCCTCTTGAGCCGCATAAGTTTTGGTTCGGCCAACGCCAGAGACCTACAAGCATTGCAGCGAACAGTTTCCTTGCTCCCCAATTTTAAAGTGATTTTGAACGATGTTCAATCATCTCTCCTTTTGACCCAAATCCAATCTATACCTGATTTATCGATCATAGAACAAAGACTGAGCCAAGCAATCGTTGATGAGCCTCCGGTTTCGATTCGCGAAGGCGGTATGATTCGGCAGGGATACCATCACGATGTCGATGCTTACTCGAAAGCGGCCGGAGAGGGGAAAGATTGGGTTTTGGCCTTGGAAAAAGAGGAACGAGAGCAAACCGGGATCCGGAATTTAAAAGTAGGGTTTAATCGCGTTTTTGGCTATTATATTGAAGTGACACGCTCCCAATTAGCAAATGTTCCTGAACACTACATTCGTAAGCAGACCTTGTCCAACGGAGAACGCTATATCACTCAGCGGCTCAAAGAGTTGGAAGAGACGATTTTAGGTGCAGAAACCAAGTTAGTGGAGTTAGAGTATAATTTATTCGTAGAGTTACGTGATTGGGTCGGTGGCTTTCGTGAGGAGATTCTGCAAGCGGCTTCTGTTGTGGCGATGCTGGATTGTATCTCATCATTGGCTGAAATCGCCGCTCGCTATCGTTATTGCAAACCGACGATCAATATGGGAAGAACCATCAGGATCAGAGAGGGAAGACACCCGGTTGTGGAGAGAACTCTCAAAAACAATCCCTATATCCCTAATGACTTAATGATGGACGAAGAAAATCAGCGAATTTTGATCATTACAGGCCCCAATATGGCCGGTAAGAGTACCTATCTTCGCATGAATGCACTAATCGTGCTCATGGCTCAAATGGGCTCGTATGTGCCGGCGGCGGCAGCCGAAATCGGTATTGTCGACCGGATCTTCACCAGAGTGGGAACCGGAGATGATCTAGCCGGAGGACAATCTACTTTCATGGTGGAAATGACTGAATTGAGCCAGATTTTATCGTCTGCTACACATCGTAGCTTTCTTATTCTCGATGAGATCGGTCGGGGAACCAGTACTTTCGATGGCATGAGTATTGCTCGGGCTGCCTTGGAATACATCCAAAACCCGCAATGGTTGGGTGCCCGAACTCTCTTTGCTACACATTATCATGAATTGACCGATATGGAACAACTTTATGAGGGAGTTCGTAATTTCTCTGTTGCTGTTCGAGGGAAAGATGAGAATATCGTGTTTTTACATCGTATCGTTCCCGGTGGGATGGATAAAAGTTATGGTATCGAAGTTGCTCGCTTAGCAGGCTTACCGCGTCAGGTGGTCAAAAGAGCCAGAGAAGTTTTAAAACTACTGGAATCTCAAGAACAGGCCTTTATTACAAGAGATCAACGCTCAAACAAAGATCGTCAAATGGTTGTTTCTGAACAGCTATCACTCTTGGCAGCAGAAGAGCATCCGATTTTGAAGGAATTAAGAGCAGTCGATATCATGTCAATGACTCCGATTGAAGCGCTCAACTATATTCATCATTTACAAGCATTATTGAACAAAGAGTAAGGAGGAGAAGATGGACAACTCGATTCGAATTTTGTCGGTGGATTTGGCCAATAAAATAGCAGCCGGTGAAGTTGTTGAACGCCCGGCATCTGTTGTCAAAGAGCTCATTGAAAATGCTATCGATGCCGGAGCAACGCAAATCAGCGTTGAAATTGAGCAAGGTGGTTTACAGAAAATCAAGGTCACGGACAACGGTTCGGGTATGAGTGCCCAAGAAGCTCCTTTGGCATTAGAACGGCATGCGACCAGCAAAATCAGTCAGGAAGCAGATTTGTTTGCCATTCACACCCTAGGATTTCGTGGTGAAGCTCTGCCAAGTATAGCATCGGTTTCTCAGTTTCAGCTCTTGACCCGTCGCGAAGAAGATTTAGCAGGTACTCTGATCCAAGTAGAATCAGGACTGCAAAAGATCGAAGAAGCTGCCGCACCTAAGGGAACTCAGATCTTGGTAGAGAACTTGTTTTATAACACACCTGCTCGGTTGAAATTCATGAAATCCGTCGTCAGTGAAGGAAGCCATGTCTTACAAACTTGTATTCATCTTGCATTGGCACGTCCGGATATCGCTTTTCAATGCTTACGAGACGATAAATTGGTTTTAGATACCGACGGTAATGGTCAGTTGATGGCTGTGATCCAAAACATCTACGGAAGAGGCGTAAGTGAACACTTACTACCGGTAGATTATTCGGATTCAGAGTATACACTGAAAGGTTTTGTGGGAAAACCTACTTTCCCCAGATCTAATCGACGAGATGAGCACTTCATCATCAATGGACGATATGCCATGGCTCCCTCCATTCAACATGCGGTCGAAGAATCATATCGTCAGCGCATGGAACCAAGGAAGTATCCGTTTTTTGTGCTCCTGTTGGATCTGCCTTTGGAGCAAATCGATGTCAATGTCCACCCGGCAAAAACCGAAGTTCGCTTCCAGGAAGATCGTCGAGTGTATTCTTTGGTTCAAAGAGGGGTACGAAGTGCGTTGAACCCTCTTATCGAAACCACTACTGACATGCCGATTGATTGGAAGAAGCCTACAGAACCGGAAAAAAGCAAACCTTGGAGCGTAGCAACGAATCCTTGGACGGAGTTAAAATTAAACGAAACAGTCAATTTTCAAGCACATTCCACCATAATTGAACGTCCTTCTGTAAAAGAGCCAGTCACGACTCCGGCAATTGCACCGGCCTTTGATCGAAATCAGGTTTCCGTGTTTCCACCATTGAGGCCAATCAGTCAGTTAGCCGGGACCTATATTTTAGCCCAAAGTGTTGATTCGCTCTATATCTTTGATCAACATGCCATGGCAGAACGGATACTATATAATCAACTTAAGAATCAAATCAATCATGGTCAAATCCAACGTCAAATCCTCTTGGAACCCTATGCTTTGCACTTTTCGATCGCAGAATATGATCGAGTATCCGCAAGAATCGAAGAAATCAAACGGCTCGGTTTTGATATAGAGGACTTTGGAAATCAAACGATCTTAATACGCGAGATTCCCCAAGCGGCCGGGGGGATTCAAGGGAGGGACCAGATCCAACAACTTTTTCTGGAGTTATCCAATTTAGAACGCTCCTTGAGAAATTCAGATTTAATGTTGAAAACATTAGTCACAATGTCGTGTAAAGGTTCTGTGAAAGCAAATCAATGGTTACCACAACAGCAAATGCTCGATTTCATTGAGCAACTTGGACGAAGTGAAGATGCTTCTACCTGCCCTCACGGCCGACCTACTTTTTACAAGATCAGTGTCAGTGACCTCGATAAGTTTTTTAAGCGGTTGACTCCATGAAGTCATTTTATGTTGTCCCGGCCGTCGATACAAAAGCGTACCTTGATTATGGCCAAGAATTGGCTGAGAAGTACGGCTTCCCGTTTTGCCCGCGCAACGGCAAAACGATACGCCAACTGCAGTCTATCTTGAATTCTGCACTTTTAGTTGCACATGCTCAAGGTTGTTATTACGTGAATGGACCAGACACGTTGCGGTATCACATGGGACTAGCTCCTCTGCGATTAAAACAGATCCAAAAAGGGAAGACAGAGTATCTCTTGGAAGCACTGGACCTACGAGGAGATGAAAACATTATCGATGCTACTTTCGGTTTGGGATCCGATGCATTGATTATGGCGTCGTTCTTACAGTCGGCTTCCGGGCGTATCATCGGATTGGAATCGGCCGACCCGGTCTTTTACGTTGTTACGGAAGGACTATTGCATTTCAAAGATCATACTGGGCAGATTTCGGAAGAGAGTCGCAGGAAAATTAAACTATTGCACCGCGATCATCACACTTATTTGAGCGAGCAAGCCGATCGATCGGTGGATGTGGTCTTTTTTGACCCTATGTTTCAACAGCCCGTATACGGAAGTGATCATCTTGGGGGGATCCGAACTTTTGCAAATGCCGATCCTCTCTTAGGAGCATCTATTGAAGAAGCGATCAGGGTCTCAAGAAAAAAAGTTGTCATTAAAGAAAGGCGCGATTCGATCCTCTGGTCTACTTGGCCGATTCACAGGAAAGTGGGAGGTAGATACAGTAATATTGCGTATGGGGTGATTGACTGTGAACGATAATCTCTTAAAACCGGTAGTATGTCTTCTGGGACCAACCGGAGTAGGGAAAAGCGAGTTGTCATTACAGGTTGCGGAGGCTCTAAACGGGGAAATTATTTCAGCCGATTCCATGCAGGTTTACCGGGGTATGAACATCGGTACAGCGAAAGTTACTCGGGAAGAACAGGAGCGAGTTCCTCATCATTGCTTGGACTTGGTTTCTGTCAGAGAAGACTATTCGGTTGCCCGTTATCAGCACGATGCAAGACGAGCCATCGAAGATATTCATGAAAGAGGGAAACTTCCGATCATGGTCGGTGGAACCGGACTCTATATTCAAGCAGCTTTAGAACCCTATGATTTTAGTTCAGCAGGAAAAGATCATCAACTCAGAGAACAGTTGTATCAAGAAATGGAACAGTTTGGGAAAACCCATTTATGGAATCGATTACATCAACTTGATCCGGTTACGGCAACAAAACTGCACGAAAATGACACCCGGAGAGTAATTCGTGCACTGGAAGCCTTTCTAAAAACAGGAATTCCACTGTCCAATGCGGAAAGAATGATGGGTTCTTCAGAACCACTGTATCATGTCTTATACCTAGGTCTAAATAGAGATCGCCTACAATTGTACCAAAGAATCGATCAACGAGTAGAAGATATGGTGCAACAAGGATTAATAGAAGAGGTAAAAGCATTGATCGGTCAAGGCTTGGTAGAGGATTCTACACCCGGCCAAGCACTGGGTTACAAGGAATTCTTCTCCTATTTTCGCGGAGATCGATCCCTCGAAGAAACAATGTTTCTTCTTCAGAGAAATACAAGACGTTATGCAAAGCGGCAGATGACTTGGTTTCGAAGAATACCACACGTTCATTGGTTCGATCTGGAAAGTCTTGGGGATATCCATCAAGTGAAGGATTCCCTCGTATATTTGATTCAGGAAAATTTTCGAAAAGAGGAATAGATACATGACAAAAGGGATCAATTTACAAGATGCATTTCTTAATGTAGTAAGAAAAGAAAATGCAGCCGTTGCCATCTACTTGGTGAATGGATTTCAAATTCGGGGTTTAGTTCGCGGTTTTGATAACTTTACGGTTATTATTGAAGCAGATGGAAAGCAGCAATTAGTTTATAAACATGCGATTTCTACCATTGCTCCGGTGCTGCCCTTACAATTTTACCAGCCACAAGAAAAAGAAGAATAAGATATATTCAAAAAGCGTGCCTCTCCATCGATGCGATTCGAAGGAAGAGGCACGCTTGGTATGTCTAGGTAGAATTATCTTTTGGGTAATACCTTGTATAAGGCAATTGATACAGGATAAGCAATGATTCCACCACTGATAACTTGGACTAAGTTGCCCGGAATACTCGAGAGGGGTGCTAAGAAATTCCCGTATAGAATCCATTCTGCAATATAATAACCAACAACTTTTAGAAGTAACGCAAGACCCACTGCCACGATATAGCGAGAAAGACTATGGTTCTTTTCCAATAGAAGGCCACTGAACCAACCCATGAGCGCAACGATAATAAAGGTGAATGGAGCCCAAGTAGTCCATCCTCCAATGAGATCGAACATGGCCATACCAACGCCACCTGCAATTGCGGCTTTGCGCTTTCCTAAATTCATTGCAGCAACAAACAATGGTACATTTCCCAAGTGGATTAACCCACCATTCGCCGCAATCGGCAACCGAATATTGATGAACATTGTAAACACCATGACTAACGCTATGAACAACGCTGTGATCACCCAATCATAAACGGAAATATTTCTTTTTTTATTGAGTTCCGTTTTCATGATACCACCCCTCTCTATTTTCTTGATTGTAGCATAGAATCTTTCGGATGTGACTGACAGAAGCCGTTGCTTTTAGTCATTGCTTGCAATGCACTTCTTGATTTGGAAGTCCTTTGGAAAAATGCTTCATAAGAAATCGAGCTTGCTCCAAGGTTCGCGAAAGGTAAAGCATGCGCCCTTGCCAATTCCCTGTTTGTAAAAAAAATCCGGAGGGTTTTGCATTACATTCCAATAGTTTGATATCGTGATTGAGACCCACTATGAAGTCCATAGAAAACTCAGAGGCTTGACGCTCGGACCGATTGAATAAGATACATAATTGCTGACCCAAGCTATTGATTTCTCGCTCGAAGGTTTTTGTATCGGCAATTTCTAAGTTAAAAGGGGCTTCATCAAAGAGAAAGTTTTTCTCTCGGCCGGCCGTGATGAAAGGTAAGTTCTGAGCACTGTTGATTCGCAAAACATGCGTTGTCTGAAACCAGTGTTCTCCAACTCTTTGATACAAGCATCGATGCTCAACAAGTCGATGCTGAATTAGCTTTCTGTCAACTCCCTCTTGCATGATATAAGACCGATTTTGCATGAACGTCAAAAGAGCGGGTAGAAGTTGCTCGAGAGTTCCATCAAGCTGCTGTAAAGCCCCCCGATCGTCGCTAAAGTCGATTTTAGTGATTTCTGAACCTGTTTCAATACGTATCAGTCCGCGTGATTCGAAACCATCGATCGGTTTTAGAAAAGTTACAGGGTTTCGTCGGCAAAAAGGCATAAATGCTTCGAGTGTAAACTCTTCTGTTTCGGGAAGATAGCCAGAAAGGGATGTTGTGCGAAGAAACTTGTCAAAGGCAAGTTTATCACCCACCAATTCCGAAAAAGCATTATTGTTGATCAGAGCTACCTTCATATCTTCGAGAATACCAGCTAATTGATAACGCGCGAGATTCTCAACTGGGTTTGAAGAAATGCCGCGTATATAGATCACATTGGGCAAGGCCGCTTCGGTCAGAACCCATTGTTGTCGGGGAGATAGATGAAATCCTTTTATTTTTCGAGCTGCTAGGTCTGTACCAATAGCAGCAAAGACGATCACTCGAAGCCCATAATTCGGTGCCAAACGTGCTAACTGTTGAAAATGATGATCTTCTAAACCAAAAAAAGGAGGCTGGCTTTGGTAGATATCACCATAATAAAGAATACCGAAAATAGACTCGTCAGGGGTAGACATAAATATCACCTCGGATTACCAATTCCATTTCTTTGTGCCATTTCCTGCTAATGTCTATGCTTGCAAGAAAAAATGCATGATTTGTTCAAAAATTTGCAATATTTCTATGA
>CAZAFY010000020.1:0-11940 GCA_964484445.1 uncultured Eubacteriales bacterium | reverse complement strand
GTTATAACCTGTATTATAGTACGCAAGAAAAGCCTATGCCTATCTTTTTAGGTTCGCCAAAACAAGAAGAGGATCAACGAATCACCTTCAATTGGTCCCCGTCAACCGATTTACAAGCAGATCGTGTCTACTATGAATTTTCAATTTTCACAGATTTTAGAAACAGAGTCGCCAGCACCGTTTTTCGAGAAGAAACCAGTTTGACTAAACTCACACCGGCTATGCGTTTACCCAACGGAGTTTATTGTTGGTCAGCAGTCGTATATGATAATAAGGGAAATCATCAGCTAGCGTATGATCGCTATTTAGTGACTGATGCAGCAGGAAACGCTTATTATGAATTCGGATTGCGAGCCTTCCAGATCCAAGATGGTGAAATGACTATTATTAAATGATACATGAGAGGAGGGAGTCTATGAAGCGACGTATGTTTTTGCTCTTGCTGATGCTTTTGGTTTTGAGTGGATGCAATACTCAGTATGTGTACGATGAGTCCTATTATTATGATCAAGAGACTTGGGATATTGAAGCAAGTGTGCTTAACGGTAGACCTTTTAGCGAAGAGAAGAGTATTTATGACAAAGATGAAGATGGCAGCATTCGGCATTTGTATCTTATCGTTCAAACAGGTGTTAATCGTGATTTAGACAAAGAGTATAGCTTTGCCGATTTGAATAACTACACCGATAGTGAATTGGTCGAGGGAGAAGAACCCTTCTGTAATGTGATCATGAGTGAAGGCACCGAAACCTCATCGGTTGGATTATCGCTCTTTGGCTTTGGTGAAACCGATGCAAACGGAAAAATCACGATCAAAGGCAGTACCGAGAAGATTCGCTTGCGTTCGTATCAGATCAAGCTTTACGATCGCGGCGGAACCTGGAACGATATGAAGACAATCAATCTACTCAAAAACCGCAATGATTTATCACGAATGAAGCAAAAGTTGGGCTTTGACTTATTGGAAGAGTTGGAGAACATCGGGTCTTTGCGGACCGGGTTTGTGCGTTTGTTTGTGCAGGATACGACTTCAGAAGGCTCGGCTGCTTACCAGGATCTGGGGATTTACACCTATATTGAACAGCCTAATACGGCATATCTGACGACTCATGGCTTAGATATCAACGGAAGCTTATACCGGGCCGAGAATTTTACTTTTGCCAGGGAACCGGAATCGTTAAAAGAGAAAGACGATCCTACTTACAATAGAGACGATTTTGAAGAAGTTTTGAATATTCGTAATGCGGACACGCATATAAAATTGTTGGAAATGTTGGATCTGCTACAAGACGAAACCATGCCCATGGAGGAACTCGTGGGGAGGTATTTTAACGAAGAAAATCTGTTGACGTATGCAGCAGTCAACATCCTTTTCTCCAATTACAATGCCTTCGAAGAAGAGTACCTTTTGTATTCACCGCAGAATTCTCTGACCTGGTACCTGATGCCATCCTCTTTTGAAGATGCATTGTATCATCTGGAGGGCAAGGATGACCAAAGAATCGCATCCTCCTTTGAAGGCGCAGGCTTTCTGTATAACAATTTGCTCTACAGACGATACTTAACAACACCAGGAAACCTGGAAAAGCTACGTAGCAAAGTTGAAGAGGTGCGCGAAGTTTTCTCGGCAGAGTGGATCGGGCAACAAACGCTGACTTATCAGAAAAGTATCTTGAAGTTTCTCTACAGCATTCCCGAAATCGGGCTCTTGCCACGAGCGGCAACCTATGTTGAACCGTACATTGCCAGTATTCCGGAAATTGTAGAGTATAATTACCAGGCCTTTCTTGCCAATTTGCAAGTGCCGACTGCTCCTACGATTACGGAAGTGGAGCGAGCGGGAGAAGGAGCTACCTTTACCTATGTGACCGACGATGCTCAAAGTGGACGTGTGACGCAGTATCATCTTGAAGTCTCTTCTTCGGCGGATTTTCAAGTAATCTTGTTTGCCAGCGCGCCCACCTTTGCCGGGCAAATCTCTGTAGAGAATTTGCCTTCGGTGACTACCTTTGCGCGGATTGTGGCGACCGACCAGACCGGGCAAACGCAAGCCAGCAGCAATGTGGTAGAAGATACCAAAGGTGATACCTACTATGGTTGTGTAGTCATGGAACGGAGGGTGGGAGAATGAAATATCTCAACAACACCCTGCGCCATGAGTTCAAGTATATCATTCACGAACGTGAGTATGCTGGGCTCAAAGCAAGATTGAGCACCATGATGCAACCCGATGAGAACAGTGGGGAAGAGGGGTATCATATTCGGAGCCTCTATTTTGACGATATTTATCACACTGCTTACTTCGAGAAGTTGTCGGGGGTGCAGTACCGGCAAAAGTACAGGGTGCGCATCTACAATCTGAGTGATGAGAACATTAAACTGGAACGCAAAGAGAAGTTCGGAGATTTCATCAGTAAGAAGTCGATCAATCTCAGCAAAGAGGAATTTTATTGGTTGATCCGTAAAGAGAATTTGGAGTTCTTATTGCAAAAAAACTCCGATATGGCAAAAGATATGTTTTGGGACATGCGAACCAAACTGTTAGCTCCGGCGGTGATCGTTGATTATGTTCGGGAAGTCTATGTCATGGATGAAGGAAATGTGCGCATTACCTTCGACCAGCATTTGCAGGCCGGGATTGATACTTCCAATATTTTCGATCGCAATGTAACCCTGATCAATGTCTTAGAACCCAATACCATGGTTTTAGAAGTCAAGTACGACGATTACTTACCTGCATTTATTCAGGCAGCGATTCAAATCCCCGTTCATCGCCGCGAGGCAGTTTCCAAGTATATCTATTGTCGGTATGCGCAATTTCAACGCAACCCGGCAATGCAATATCTTGCATTAGGAGAATCAGTATTATGACAACATTTCAAGACATTTTTAAAAATGCATTCCTGAGTGGTTCGGCCACAGACCTCTCTTTTGTAGGGGTTCTGATTGTTATGGCCATGTCCTTGGCGGTAGCGATGTTTATCTATACGATTTATCGCACCTGCTACAGAGGTGTGCTCTACAGCCACAACTTCAATGTCTCGGTCGCGATGATGACCATCATTTCGGCGATGATCGTGGCAACCATCTCTTCCAACATCATCTTATCCCTTGGTATGGTAGGTGCGTTGTCGATTGTGCGTTTCCGAACGGCGATCAAAGACCCTATTGACCTCATCTTCCTGTTTTGGGCCGTCGCGGCAGGTATTGGCGTTGGTGCTCGCATCTACTGGATCGTACTCTTCGGCAATCTCATGGTCGGACTGGCTTTCTGGCTCTTGACCAAATTGAAACCGCGTAAGCTGGTCTATTTGCTGGTGATCAGTTATAAGAACGAGGCTGCTCCCGAGATCAATGAAGTATTGGGCAAGATGAATTACATCATTCGCTCCAAAATCACCAAAAAGGATATCACGGAGATGACCTTGGAGATGTATCTGAAGGACCAGAATTTGCAGATTTCAGACCGGATCGCTCAAATCGAAAACGTTCTTAACGTTTCGCTGATCTCCTACCACGGCGATTTCGCACAATAATTAGTTTGGGGACGGTTTTGAAGCTTGGGGACGGTTCTCTCCTTCGATTTTTTGCCAATATTTTGGGATTAACGAGGGGGAGAGAACCGTCCCCAACCATCGAAAAAGGGAGAGAACCGTCCCCAAGAAAATGGAGGTAGTATGGTATTTAAAATTTTAAAAAGAAGTGAGGCTAAGGTAAGCGGATGGAGCGGTGGCACGACCACGGAATGGTTCATCTGGCCACCGGAGGCTCAATATAGCAAACGCGATTTTCAATGCCGTATCAGCACCGCCAAGGTGGACTTGGCAGAATCGTTGTTCACACCCTTACCGGGAGTTCGTCGCTTTCTTACCCCCTTAGACGCGCCTCTTACTCTCACCCACAACGCTCAAATCACTTTGGTTCTGCAACCATTGCAGGTTCATGAGTTCCCCGGGGATTGGCAAACCATTAGCCGCGGGCAAACCCAAGATCTCAACCTAATGCTGCGCGGTGTTCCGGGTAAGATGACCCATCTTATTCAAGCCCAAGATTTCACCCCCTGTGTAGGCGCTTCCGTGACTCTTGATGCCTTTTACTTTACCCAACCCGGGCAAGTTCAAAAAAATGATGAAACCCTGTTCTTGCAACAAGACGAAATGCTGCTCCTGCTTTCATTCCCAGGGGATCAGCCAACTACGATTCGTCTTGATGCAGCCAATATCATTCACCTGCAAGCCAAACTCACGCCCACTTCATAAGACTTTTTTAGCTACACGAAGGATTTTTTAAGGGTCACCGCTAATTAAGTAGAGAACAAATTGAAAAGGAGTGACCCACGTGGATATTTTGCAGCAGGCGAAAAACAGCTTCGATTACATGGTGCAACATCGTCGCCATATTCATAAGCATCCGGAGTTGACCGGTAAAGAGGACCAAACCGTTGCTTATATTTTAGAGCAACTGAAAACTCTGAATATCCCCACCATCGATGTCGAAAACGGTGGCGTTTTAGGCTTCATCAAAGGGCAAAAATCAGGTAAAAGAGTCGTGCTTCGTGCCGATATCGATGCCCTACCGGTTCAGGAACCGGAGACTAATTTAAAAGGACCCCGTGTTTGCGTCAGCGAAAACCCCGGAGTGATGCACGCGTGCGGGCATGATTCGCATACAGCAATGCTCTTAGGGGCAGCAAAAATCCTTTCCGAACACAAAGAAGTGATTTCCGGTGAGGTCATGCTGGTGTTCGAACGCGGTGAAGAAGGCGGCGGCAATCTCCGCTTTATCATGCAATATTTAGAAGAGCATCATATCACCTTCGACGGCGCCTGGGCCTTGCATGTTTTCCAAGATATGCCGACCGGTATGTTAGGCATTCGCCCCGGTGGTGTCATGGCCGGATCGATCGCCTTACGCTACAAAATCATCGGTCGCGGCGGTCACGGTTCGCGCCCCGATCTTTCGATCAATCCTATTGATTGCATGCTGGCTTTATTAGACGAAATCTACAAAGCCCCCATGAAATTCACCCATCCTTTTGAACCCGTCACCTTCTCGATTGCCAAAATCCAATCGGGTCATGTGCACAATGTAATTCCCGACATAGCCGAATTTGCTGGAAGCATTCGTTTCTTCCACACTGAAAAAACCGCCAAACCCTTGGTGGCCTATTTGCACGAAATGACCGAAACCATTGCTAAGCTGTATCGTTGTGAAATCGAATATACGATCAAAGTGGGCAGACCTACAATCAATGATCCCACTGCCACACATATTGCTCGCGATGCCGTTGCAGAAGTATTGGGCACCGAATGGATCACCGAAGGCGAACCTGCCATGGGTTCCGAAAGCTTCCCGGCCTTTGCCAACTATGCGCCATCGTTTTACGGAAAACTGGGCATCACCAACCCAGAAGTGGGCAGCGGTGCCGAGATCCACAACCAATATTTCGACATCGACGAAAAAGCGATGATTCATGGGGCCGCGGCTACTGTCGCTTTTGCACTTGCCTTCTTGAATCACGAGCAACCGATCGCCTTCAAACCGTATCCCTACAGCGTAGCTGAATACTACGCCGGTAAATAAAAAACACAGACCAAGAAAGGGGAACTCTCATGGACAAAGATTTGATCATCAAACAGTTCAAAGATTACCAAAACCACATGGCTGCCTTCCGTTTCGCAATGTTCCATATCAGTTGGGACGCTTCTACTGCTGCCCCACCGATGTCAGCTGCGTATCGCAACAAAATGACGGGCATCTTAGCATCGGACAATATGAGTATGCAACGGGATCCCAAAAACCTTGAGATGCTCGAAAAAGTGAGCCAAATGGATGATATCGACGCTCTCGACAAAGTAGCGGCTGGAAAATTCCTGAAAGCGATCCGCAAATTCGAAAAAGTACCCAAAGAAGAAATGGTCGCACGTCAGCAAGATACCGCCAAAGCCCAAAGAGTTTGGGAAGAAGCCAAAAAGAAAAATGATTTCGCCATGTTTGCTCCTTATTTGGCGAAGAACATTGAGCATAACAAAAAATCAGCCGAATATCGTGGCTTTGTGGACCATCCGTATAATACCCTCTTAGACGATTACGAAGAAGGCATGACCATTGAGCGCTACGACCAATTCTTTGGTACCTTACGTAGCGATTTAGTGCCCTTTACCAAAAAAGTTCACGCTGAAGGCCGCAAGATTGACGACAGTGCGCTGTATCAATTCTACCCCAAAGCAGCTCAACGCGAGTTCCTAGAATACTTAGCCGGAGCGTTGCGTTATGATCTGAAACGCGGCATGATCAGTGAATCCGCCCATCCTTTTACCAGCGGTGCTTCTTTTAACGACGTTCGGGTCACAGCCCGTTATTTGGAAAATTACCTGCCAGCCTCCATTTTCTTGGGTATGCACGAGATGGGTCACGCCATTCACTCTCAGCAGGGCGACCCTGCCCATGAAGGCAAGAACATCGGCGGAGCAGGCATGGGTATAGGAGAGAGCCAATCACGCTTCTACGAGAACTATGTAGGCCGTAGCCGCGCTTTCTGGCAACGCCATTTCTACAAACTGCAGACGATTTTCCCGCAACAATTGGCCGGCTTTGATCCCGATTCTTTCTACCGCATGGCCAACCGCAGCAAACCGGGTCTGATCCGTTTAGACGCCGATGAGTTGACTTATTCCAGCCATATCATGGTGCGCTACGAGTTGGAACGTGAAATCATGTCGGGCGATTATGATATCGACAAATTACCGGAAATGTGGAATGACAAGATCGAGTCTTACTTGGGTGTTCGTCCTAAAACCGACACCGAAGGCATTTTGCAAGATACCCATTGGGCCAATGGCTCCTTTGGCTATTTCCCCACCTATGCTCTTGGTACCGCTTACGGGGCACAGTTCTACTATGCCCTTTGCAAAGAGGTCGATGTTGAACGCGAAATCGCCAATGACCGCATGGAAACAATCAATGCCTGGTTAAAAGACAAGATCCATCGTCATGGCGGCTTACTCACGCCGGATGAACTCATGGTCCAAGCCACTGGTTCTTCCTTTGATCCGCAACATTATGTGCGTTTCCTCAAAGAAAAATACACCGAGATTTATTTCTAAGATTTGAACCCCAAAGGCTGCAACCGTTTTTTACGGAGGCAGCCTTTTTTAACTTCGTTGACAGCATTCACTGAAATGGTATAATAAAAAAGAATGTATTCTGTATGATAAGGGAGGAGCATCGCCTTATGAAATTCCTGCACGTGTCCGACTTGCACATCGGCAAGCGGATCCACGAATTCTCATTATTGGAGGATCAACGACTGATTCTGCAGCAAATTCTAGAGTTGGCAGATTGCCACGAGGTTCAGGGTCTCTTGATCAGTGGTGATATTTACGACAAATTGCAACCCAGCGGTGAAGCGGTTGAGCTTTTTGACGCCTTCCTCACCGAGATCCGTAGACGCAATTTGCTCTGCTGTGCCGTGAGTGGAAATCACGATGCCGCCGAACGTATCGCCTATGGTAGCAGGATCATGGCGGACTCGAACATCCATCTTTCTCCGCTTTATGACGGGAAACTGAAAACCGTTAGCGCAGAAGATGAATACGGTGAATTGCAGATCCACCTGATGCCGTTTTTAAAACCGATGCAGGTGCGCCCCTTCCACCCCGAGGTAGAGCCGCACGATTACCAGGCAGCGATTGCCAAAGTGCTCGAACAGCATCCTCTCAAAGAAAACACACGCCACATTCTATTGGCACATCAATTTGTGGCCGGTGGTTCGACTACGCCGGAACGCAGTGAATCGGAAACTCAAGTGGTAGGAGGCGTTGACCAAATTGATGTCGGCTTATTCAGCGCCTATGATTACGTTGCCTTAGGCCATTTACATAAACCCCAAAAAATCAGCCGCGACACCATCCGTTACAGCGGTTCCCCCTTAGCCTACTCTTTTTCGGAGGCAAATCAACCAAAAACAGTGCCCTTGTTGCATTTTAAAAGCAAAGGTGACGTGGAAATTGAATTGCTGCCGTTAAAGCCCAAGCATGCCATGCGTAGCATCCAAGGCTCTCTTGCCGAGTTGCTGTCACCGGAGTTTATTGCCGGTCAGCAAACCGATGATTACTTGCAAGTAACCCTCACCGATCTTGCTGTGATCGATGCCATGGCCAAACTGCGAGGGACTTACCCCAATATTATGCGGTTAGAGTTTTTACAAGATACTCAAATGAGGGATCAGCAGGGGGCGTTGGAGCCGGTACTTTTTGAATCGCCCTACGAACTTTTTAGGAGCTTCTACATGCAACAACAGCAACGGTCGTTGAGTGAAGCTTCTGATTCCATCTTGCGCCGCTTTTTGCAAGCCCAAGAGGAGGTGGAGATTTGAAACCGATCAAATTGACCATGCAAGCCTTTGGACCGTATGCACAACGGGTAGAAATTGATTTTGCCGCCTTAGATCGCGGATTGTTCCTGATTGCCGGAGACACCGGAGCAGGAAAGACAATGATTTTCGACGCTATTGCTTATGCGTTGTTCGGGGAAGCCAGCGGTGTGAATCGGGATTCAAAGATGTTACGCAGCGATTATGCTCCATCGGATCTGAAAACCGAAGTCGAACTTGAATTTTTGTATGGCGGCAAGCTTTACAAGGTGAATCGCAATTTGGAATATATGCGCCCTTCAAAACGGGGCCAGAAGGAGACCAAAGCCGAAGCCGATGCCTATTTAGTGTATCCCGATGGTCATATCCAAAGCAATCGCAGACTCGTCACCCAAGCAGTAGAGGATGTTTTAGGAATCAACCGCGACCAATTTTCTCAAATCGTAATGATTGCACAAGGAGATTTTCTACGTCTGCTTTTGGCCGATACCGGTAACCGCAGTGAGATTTTTCGAAAGCTCTTCCATACCCAGTATTGTCTCAAACTGCAAGACGACCTGAAACGAGCAGCAGATGACTTGAGCAAGCAGCATGGAGACTTGAAAAGAGCAATCGTTGAAGATGCCCGCCAAGCGGAGGTGAAGCCTTTATCTGAAGAAGATACTCTGAGAGTTGAGGAGATCAAGCAATGGCAACAAGATGTCAATGCCCAAAATTGGTTGCGTTTCTGTGAATTGCTTCGGCAGGGCAATGTAATCGATGCAGAGCAAATTGCTGCGTTGCAGAAAAACAAGGACCTGCTCACCTCAGAGTTAAACCGCTTGGAACGCCAATTACAAGAAGCGCAGGTTCAACAAAAGCTGCAGCAACAACTCCAAGTCGAACAAGCCAAAGAGCAAACCTTGAAGACTGCGGTTGAACAAGCGCAAACCAGGCAAAGAGAAGCCAAATCGGCAGAGGGCAGCATTGAGGTCTTGTTGCAAGAGTTGGTTGTACTGCGTCAGATGTTGCCGAAATTTCAGACATTATCGACATTGGAACAAGAGATGTCCACTCTCGAAAAGGAAAGTGCCATCGCTCAGACCAGGCACCGGGGAAAGCAAGATGAAATCCAATCTTTCGTTTATGAAATGGAGCAGCTTCGTCCCATCCTTGTAGAAACAGAAGGAAAAGAGGGTGCGGTCGAGGCGACAAAGGCTCGGTTAGAACAAACACTACAAGAAAATGAACGCCATAAGAATCTTCACAAGCAATGGCAAACCTATGTGTTGAACGAGCAGAGTTTGAAACGACAGCAATCCGAAGTATTACAGGCTGAGCAAGAGCACCAGCAACAGATTCATCAGCTTCAAGATCTGCGCAGCCGTTTTTATCGGGCTCAAGCCGGTTTGTTGGCCAAGCAGTTGAACGAAGGGCAGCCTTGTCCAGTTTGCGGTGCCTTGGACCATCCAAGTCCGGCCATAATCACCGGGGATACTATAGATGATGATGTTTTACAAGAGGCAGAAACACTAGAAAAGCGCTTGCAGCAACGCTGGCACAGTGTTTCAGAACAAGCAGCAGGGTTAAAAAGCCGTCTTGAAGTGTTAAACAAACAAATCGAAGACAATTTGATCCAGAATCAATGGGCTTCAGAAGAGCAAGCCGGAAACACCGAAAAGTGGGAATCCCTGATCCAAAAGGGTTTACAGGACATAGAAACGGCATTAAAGAGCCGTCAGCAAGAGCTGAAAGCGGCAGAGCAAGCTTGGCAACAAGCGACTCTCAGCAAAAAGCGCATGGAAAAACTGCAAAGCGATCACACCCAAGCATTGACAGAGGTTGTGACGTTGTCGAATAAGGTCATTTCGCTCGTCGAAACCATCACCCAGAAAAGACTTCAAGTAGAGAACCTACGTAAAGATCTTCCCTACGAAGACTTAGTGCAGATCAACAGTCTGATTCAAACTAAAACCATTGAATCTACACGACTCAAGAGGGAGCTGGAGAATGCTGAGCAGGAGCTTCGCCGGCAACAAGGCTATCTGGATCAATCTTTGGGTCAGATTGAAGCCTTGGAAAAACAATTAGCCCAACGATCTTTGCTCGACGCCGCGAAGGTAGTGGCGGAAAAAAACCAGAAGGTGGAAGAGAAAAATCGAGTAGAACAAGAAATCATGTCGCATGAGTTGCGCTTGCAGAAGCATCAAGCTCTGATTCGCGGAATTGAAAAGCGGGGCAATCAGATGGCAGCCATGGAAGAAGAATTCTCCTTAGTGCTAGAATTGGCCAGTACGGCTAACGGGCAGGCGAAGGGATTAGAACGGCTTACCTTTGAAGCGTACGTGCAAGGGTTCTATTTTAATCGCATCATTCAGGCTGCGAACATCAGATTAGGGATCATGACCAATTATCGCTACAAGCTACAACGTTCGGAAGAACCGATCGATATGCGTAGTAAGAGTGGCTTAGACTTGGTGGTTCACGATGCCCATACCGGAAAATTACGCAGTGTCAAGACACTCTCCGGCGGCGAATCGTTTGAAGCTTCGTTATCCTTAGCCTTGGGATTGTCCGACGTGGTGCAACAACACAGCGGCGGGGTTGAGATCGACACCATGTTTATCGATGAAGGGTTTGGATCTTTGGATGCGGAGTCCTTGGAAAAAGCTATACAAATGCTGATGCAGTTGAGTGAAGGAAGCCGATTGGTGGGCATTATCTCCCATGTCAGCGAATTGCGTGAGCGCATCGATAGAAAAATTATCGTCAGCAAGCGACCGGAAGGAAGTAGCGTCCGATTAGAATATTAGGAGGGAGTATGAAAGTATGAATGCAACGGTAAAATTATTCGGCACGGTTAGCAATGCCAACGGAGAACCACTAGAAGCAGCCGATGTCCAACTGATGGATCGAAAATTCGAACCCTTGTTTCAAACCAAAACCGATTCAAAAGGCCACTATGAACTGCTCGTTCCGGTAGGAGTGTATTCATTCTTCTTTGCCTGTAAAGACTATGGAACCAATAATTTGGAATACTGGTCCCAAGACCTACCTCTAGATCATGACATGCAACTGAACGCCGTTATCGACAAGTTAGAAATCTATGGTTTGCATGCTTTTGTGATTCGAGGAGCCGCCCCGGGCTTTAGTCTGTATTTCAGACCGATGAGTTTGGAGAAGGCTTTGAATAAAGAAGAAGATATTTGCCCCAATATTTCTTCCGAGTCGGTACAAGTATGGATTGATCAAAAACCGGTATCGATCACTGCGTGGAACGAAGTCAAAGAGCATGTGGGACCCGATGCAAAAGTAATGAAAGCATTTTTGATCCAAGTCCGTCGACCCGAAGGAGTATCGTTTACTCCCGGACAATCGCTACAGGTTTTACTGGAGATCAAGGATCAGCAAACTGGAGCCAAGGGTCAAGCCTCCCGATTTTTTGTTTATTGATCCCCAGTCAGTTTTAAAAATTTCGCAGTTGGGTAAGTTGGGGTCAGACCCCGGTGCGAAATAAATCTTGAGCCCCCCTTGACAAGATGGGTTTCGCAGATTATAATCATCACAAACCATTGAACAAGACGAGT
>CAZAFY010000019.1:0-12145 GCA_964484445.1 uncultured Eubacteriales bacterium | reverse complement strand
AAAATCTAAAGTTAGGGAGAGGTTGTTCGACATTCGGGCAACCTCTCTTCACAAAGAGGTGGTGAAACCGTTGCTGACCGATATTCAAACTCATTTAATGTTATCTCATCAACCGGCACCGATGTTGGAACGCGCCTTCTGGCACAATTCTGCCGTCTATGAAAAGAACAAAGAACCCTGGCAGGGAAATGAACGCTTGGAATTTTTGGGGGATGCCGTTTTAGAGTTATTGGTTTCTCACTGGCTGTTTCGCGCAAATCCTTACGAACCGGAAGGAAGTTTGACCGCCCTTCGCGCTTCCTTGGTTTGTGAAGAAAACTTAGCAAAATGTGCAAAACAAGTGGGATTAAACCGTTGGATTATCCTTGGTAAAGGGGAGAAAGCCGATGGTGGCAGTCTAAAACCAGCCATTTTGGCAGATCTATACGAAGCAGTTTTAGGAGCAATTTTTGTGGACTATGGCTTACAACAAGCAGAAGAGTTTTTAACGCGAACGTTGTTAAAGCAAGTCAATCCAAAGAAGTTGAAAGAAAGCCTGAATCGTTCGTGGAAAAACCTTCTCCAAGAATGGATACAAGGGCAAAACCCCGATACAACGATTGTTTATCAAACTGAAAAAAGCGGACAAGATCATCTTCCGTTTTTTCAATCTCAAGTGTTGGTTGGCGATCAGATCATGGGAATTGGGCAAGGTAAGAGTAAAAAAGAAGCAGAACAAATTGCTGCCAAAGCAGCATACATTGTGATGAACCCACAGTGGAATCCGGAGGAGAACGCAGACAAGGAGTGAAATCATGTATCTAAAAGCCATTGAGTTGGTTGGGTTTAAATCCTTTGCCGAGCGTGTTCGTCTCGATTTTGCTGAAGGCTTAACGACGATTGTCGGAGCGAATGGAAGTGGAAAAAGTAATATTGTAGATGCAGTTCTGTGGGTCATGGGAGAGCAGAATGCCCGAAATCTACGTGGGGCAAAAATGGAGGAAATCATTTTCTCCGGCAGTGAAAAGCGTAGAGCCGTTGGAATGGCGGAAGTAACGTTGATCATCGATAACCAAAGTCATTTGTTGCCTTTGGATTATGAAGAGGTCTCGGTGATGCGCCGTTTGTTTCGAGACGGAACCAGCGAATATTACATCAACCAACAGCAATGCCGGTTAAAAGACATTGTTGAAATGTTTTTGGATACCGGTGTTGGTCGTGATTCATTTTCGATTATCGGACAAGGTCAAATCGATGAGATCCTTTCTTACAAACCTGCTGAGCGTCGCGTAATCTTAGAAGAAGTAGCGGGGATCGCTAAGTTTAAATTTCGTAAGAAAGAGGCCATGCAAAAACTTGACCGTCTACAGGAGCGCTTGCAACGAGTCGATGATATTGTTACCGAACTCGATGCTCAAATCACCCCGCTCATGCACCAAGCACAGCAAGCAGAAATGTACCTGAAACTCAGAGATGAGTTGAAAAAATACGAAATCACCTACTTGTCTCGTGAATACCGTCGAATGAGCAGTGAACGAGTTGACCTACAACTTCAGAATAATGTAGCTATGGACGCTTATTCAGCTACTCAAGCACGCACGGCGGCAGAAATGGCGATTCTTGAAAAAATGAAGCTGGAGCAGCTCCAACTTGAACACAAAATCGACAGTTTAAATCAGCAGAGCAACCAGTTGCGAATCAATATGGAGCAATTCTACGGTGAGGAAAAAATCATCGAAGAACGAATTCTTCATGATCGTACTTTATTAGAGCAGGTCACAGAAGAAGAGCGTTCCGAGGAAAAAAGGCAAACGGAAATAGGGGAGCAGATTCAAAAACTCACACTCGAACAAGAAAAAAACGAAACCGAAATCCTCGCTTTTCAGAAAAAAATCGAAGAACAACAAGCAGCCTATGAAGCACTGCTGGCCAAAGAAATCGTACGCAAACAAGCAGAAGTCGATCTTCAAGAGCAAAGCAATCTCAATCTCCAGGCTTTGCATAGTCTCAATGGCCGATTAGAAGGTCTTTTACGAGAGCAAGATACAATACAGTCCCGGTTGGATCAACTGACGAATGCCAGAAATGAATCCATCACTGTTTGCGAATCCAAAAAAATGCAAATGCTTGACCTCCAAGCCAGGCTTGAAAAAAACATTAGGGAAACTCAGGCAACTGAAAAAGTGTTGAAAGACAAGGAATTGGACTATGACAAGATGCAGAAAGAATTGCTCAAGATCCAAGACCGAGTGCATCAGCTTCAAACCGGATTGAGGATCAATACCGGAAGACTCTCCATGATGACAGAACTGAGCGATCAAATGGAAGGGTATCATAAAGGTGTTAAAGCTGTTATGAATGCCAAAAAGCGTAGTCCACGCGAGTTTCAAGGGGTTCATGATACCGTAGCAGGACTTTTCCGTGTTGAGAAAGAGCATGAAACAGCAATCGAAATGATCATGGGTAATTCCTTGCAAAATATCGTTGTTGATCAGCCAAAAGATGCTGAAACAGCAATTGAATGGCTCAAAAAAGAAAAGGCCGGTCGTGCCAGCTTTTACCCGTTAACGACTGTGCGGGGCAACCGCGATACCGCCCTTTGGCAACGAATTGAAGGGAAAGCCGGAGTTATTGCCTTAGGATCAGACTTGGTTCGTACCGATGAACAATATCGTAGTTTGGTTGAAAGCGTCTTGGGAAATGTCGTGGTCATGGAAACACTACCCCTTGCCAACAAGATCGCTCAAGATCTAAATCATCGCTACCGCATCGTCACGTTGGAGGGAGATTTGATTTTCCCGGGAGGTTCAATCACCGGGGGGAGTTTGTACCAAAAGGGAGTTTCTTTGCTGGGGAGAGACCGAGAGATCCAAGAATTGGAAACACTCGTCGCAGACCAAAAAAAGCAAGTTTCCGTGTATGAAACGGAGCTAGAAGCGCAAAAGCAACAGTCTGAGGATACGAACAACGAGCTTTCCGAAATAAAGAGGAAGCGCAATGATTTGGAGCAGCAGCACCGACAACTGCAGCTTACCCATCGATTGTTGCAAGCTGAAATCGAATCAAAATCCGTAAACCTGCTGAAGCAAGAATCTGAGCTTCAAGATTTGCAGAAAAAGCAAGAAACCTTAAGCAGTCAAATAGAGGACCACCGTGAACAGCTCCTTCAACTTCAAACTGAGGAGACACAACTCCGACAACGCCTACTGACTTGTCGGGCAGAAGATCAGTCGGACTTAAGGTTCGAGTCACAAAATCAACTGCAACAATTCGAGGTCAGTTTTGCTATCGTGCAGCAAAAGAAAGCGGAAATGACCCAGCAGAAGCAACAGTTGGAAGAAAGAATTCATCAAGCTGCCGAGGACACCAAAGCCAAAAAAGAACGTTTTGCGGAGATATCGGCACGCATTCAAGAGAATATTAAACAGTTAGCGCAAATACAAGAAACATATCGTTTAACAGCAACCCAACAAAACCAAGCTGAAATGGACTTTCAAGCCGTCAAAGAACAG
This sequence comes from uncultured Eubacteriales bacterium, assembly GCA_964484445.1. Classification (GTDB taxonomy): domain Bacteria; phylum Bacillota; class JAAYKD01; order JAAYKD01; family JAAYKD01; genus CALCNS01. The sequence continues at coordinate 8,654 of CAZAFY010000019.1, read as the reverse complement.
CGCGGACGTTTTCGTGAGTCTTTGGCAGAACAAGACGAACAGATATTCCAGGCTCGCAAAGCGGAAGATCGACTACGCGAGCAAGCATATCATAAAAGCAGTATTTTGACGAAGTTAGACAGCGAACTGCAATATTTACTGGACAAAGTTCAAAATGATTATAACCTTGAAGCAAAGGATTTACCGGAAGAACCGCTTGTAGAGGTGGAAGATAGTGGTGAGTTGCAAAAGACTTGCACCAGATTGCGCAATAAGATCCGTGACATGGGTTTAGTCAATTTGGGAGCCATTGACGAAAAGAAGCGTCTCGAAGAGAGAAAATCCTATTTGACCGAGCAAGGGGAGGATATTCGGGTTTCATGTCAAGGAATCTGGAAGGTGCTTGCCGAAATAGATAAAGATATGGAACATCGCTTTGAAGAGGCTTTTCAACAGGTAAATCATCATTTTCAACAGGTCTTTACTCAGCTTTTCCAAGGCGGCTTGGCTCATTTGCAATTGACTGATCCAGGAGATCTTCTCAATACAGGGCTAGATATTATGGCTCAATTACCCGGGAAAAAAGCGGGAAATCTGAGTTTATTATCCGGTGGAGAGCGCGCTCTCACTGCAGTTGCTTTACTGATCGCAATTCTACAAGTCAAGAAACCGCCATTTTGCCTTTTGGATGAGGTGGAAACGTCTTTGGATGAAGGCAATGTCAAACGAGTGGCAAAGATTTTACGCAGTTGTTCCGGGGACACTCAAATCATATCAGTTTCTCATCGTAAAGGCATGATGGAAGAATCCGATGCATTGATCGGTGTTACCATGCAATCTCCGGGCATCTCTACCGTGATTTCAGTGCGTTTCGGAGAAAAAGAAAAACAGGAGTGATCGCATGAGCTTTTTTGCGAAACTAAAGCAAAGTTTGTCCAAAACCCAAGAGGCGTTTGTGGGTAAATTAGAGCAAGTTTTTATGAATTTCAAGAAGGTGGACGAGAATCTTTTTGACGAGTTAGAAGAAATCTTGATTTCAGCGGATTTAGGGGTGCAAACCACCGATAAATTACTGACAAGTTTGAGAAACCGGGTCAAAAAAGAGAAACTTGAAGACGGTCACAAAGTCAAGGAAGCTCTTCAAGAGGAAATGGCTGAGATTTTGGGGAGAGAACCGTCCCCACTCAATATTGTTAGTGGCCGTATGAATATTATTTTAGTGGTAGGCGTGAACGGAGTTGGGAAGACGACCTTGGTCGGTAAGCTGGCCAATCGCTACCGTCAACAAGGCCTAAAAGTTTTGGTAGCCGCTGCCGATACTTTTCGTGCCGCAGCCATCGATCAACTTTCGATCTGGTGTCAACGCGCCGGGGTAGAGATGATTCGTCATCAGGCCGGAGCTGATCCGGCGGCGGTGGTCTTTGATGCCATCAGTGCTGGAAAAGCCAGAAATGTGGATCTAATCCTAATCGACACCGCAGGGCGTCTGCATAATAAGTCTCACCTCATGGAAGAGATGAATAAGATTTATCGGATCATTCAGCGAGAACTCCCGGAAGCACCGCATGAAACGTTATTGGTCTTGGATGCAACGACAGGACAGAATGCCGTCTTACAAGCCAAAGCTTTTCGAGAGGTTTCCAAAGTGACGGCCTTAGCCTTAACCAAATTAGACGGAACCGCTAAAGGTGGAATCGTCATTGCTATTAGTGATCAGCTCAGTATTCCGGTCAAATTGGTAGGTTTGGGAGAGGGAATCGAAGATCTCAAGGATTTTGAACCTGCTCTCTTTGTCAAGGCGTTATTTGACCGTCAGACAGAAAATTCACAACAGTAAAGAGACCTCATTTGAAATAAGGTGAGTGAGCATTATGGCTGCCTATCATTTGCCCCCACAGTTGAACATCAACCCCGCTGGAATCATAGAGATTCGAGGAATACCGTTATCGGATATCGCAAAGCAATTTGGAACGCCTCTCTATGTCATGGATGAGGCGCTGATTCGTCAGCACTGCCGAGAGTATTGGGCAGGGTTTTCTGACTACCCCAATGCGCAGGTTGTCTATGCCGGGAAGGCGTTGTTGACCCTTGGCATTTGCCGCCTCATGGAAGAGGAGCAGATGTTTTTGGATGTGGTCAGCGCTGGGGAACTCTACACAGCACTGCGAGCAGACTTTCCAGCTGAAAAAATCCTTTTTCACGGTAACAACAAATCCGATGAAGAACTTTATATGGCTGTCAGCTATGGCGTAGGAAGAGTGGTTGTCGATAATTTGGATGAACTGCAAAGGCTCGAGCGTATTGCTACACAACTCGAGAAACAGGTTCAAGTCATGTTGCGGATCACTCCCGGGGTTGAAGCACATACCCACGAGTATATTCGAACCGCCCAAACCGACTCAAAGTTTGGAGTCGGTATTTTGGATTATCATCTACATGATGCGATTCGCAGTTTGCAGGAAAGCCCTTCGCTCAAATTAACCGGTATTCATTGTCATATTGGTTCGCAAATCATGGAAGAGGAGCCTTTTAGTTTGGCTGTTGATCTCATGATGAGCTTCATGAATCAAGTCAGGCAACAATATGGAATCCTCATTACAGAGCTTAATATGGGTGGGGGCATCGGAATTCGATACACAGCAGAAGATCGTCCGTTGTTGCCGGTGGAAGTCGTTCGACACATTTCAGAACAAGTTTTGTTGTGTGCTAATCGATATCGATTTCCCTTACCCAAACTTTTCTTGGAGCCCGGGCGGGCAATCGTTGGAGAAGCCGGTATCACCTTATATAAAGTAGGTGCTATGAAAGAGGTGCCGGGAATCCGAACCTATTTACCGGTCGATGGGGGGATGTCTGACAATCCCAGACCTGCTCTGTATCAGGCTGTTTATGAAGCCATGGCGGTCGATAAAGCCAACAGGGAAGCAAATAGGTTGGTTCATCTGGCTGGAAAACATTGCGAGACGGGAGACATCTTGATCAAAGATCTTCGTCTACCCGACATGCAACCCGGAGATTATTTGGTGGTGTTTTCAACCGGAGCATACAATTATTCCATGGCCAGTAATTATAATCGAGCATCAAAAGCAGCCATGGTTTTAGTCAGCTCAAATGGCTGTCATCTTTTACAAGAACGAGAATCTTATGAGGACTTGATTCGGCTAGATCGAATTCCTCCTCATTTACAAAAAGATCAATAGAAAGCAGGTTCTTCATGTTAGGTTTGGACTCGAATTTCCTTTTGTATTTACCGGGTTTGCTAATCGCTTTAACAGTGCATGAGTTTGCCCATGGCTATATCTCCTACCGTTTTGGAGATCCTACCCCCAAAATGCAAGGGCGCTTATCCTTAAATCCGGTGCATCATATCGATCCCATTGGTTTTATCATGATGGTGTTTTTCAGATTTGGCTGGTGCAAACCCGTTCAAATCAACCCCTATTACTTTAAAGACAAGCGGCAGGGTATTCTTTGGGTAGCATTAGCCGGACCCATGGCGAATTTTCTCTTTGCTTTATTGACCGCACTGCTCTTTGGAGTTTTGAGTTTTGTTCTGCCAATCAGTTTGTACTTTAACTCTATTTTCATACAAGTGGTCTTTGGGATTCTGTTGTACAATATCAATTTGGGACTCTTTAACTTGATTCCCATTGCTCCTTTAGACGGGTCCAAGGTTTTAGAAGGCTTACTACCTCCGGCTTTAGCGTATAAGTATCAGGGTTGGATGAGCCAATATGGAATTCTAATCTTATTGGTAGTCATGTTCACCGGTGCTTACAGGTATATCATTGGACCGATTGCAGGGAGTATGCTGAATATAATGTTATCGATCATTCAAGCATTCCTATAAGGAGATTAAACGATGGAGCAGATGAACCAAGATTTCCACTTTCAGAGCACTCCCGAGGACACCGTGGAGTATGTCAGAAAAGATAAGGAACGAGTTTTGAAACTCTGTATTGCCCAATGGCTTCAGGTTATGGAACAAAAATGGCTTGAAACGGGGTTTGATAGCGAAGAAGCATCCTCGTGGATGGTTCTGCTTGCAATCTTATTGGAATGGAAAATGCAGTTGTTATTACCGAAACCCGTAGTTGAAGTTGAAGAAGAACCCTATGACCGAGACGCTCATATAGAGGAGTACCGACTGATTCAGAAAACCGCCAGAAAGCTTTCTGAGTTGGCGGATGAACGTTCCTTTTGGTTGGCTCGTGAAATCGATGATCGGACCCTGGGTGTAGAACCTCAAGACCGTTTGCGTCAAACCGGACTTTTCGATTTGCTGCAAGCCTTCCAGAGAGTCCTCGCTACAGAAGAAATAGAAGAACCCGATGAAATCATTCCGGTTGAAGAATATGATCTAGAACACCAAATGACCTATGTCATGACTCGGGTGGGACAATTCCAAGGCAGGATTTTATTTCAGCAACTCTTCAGACAAGGAAGCAGCAGAAATCTTTTGGTTGCAACCTTTTTAGCATTACTAGAGCTGGTACGCTTACATCAACTGCAAATAGAACAAACGACACCTTATGGAGAATTGTGGATTGGAGTGATGCAAAATGGAACCGGACCAAGCACCGAATCAGGTGATACCACTGAGCCATTTCCCGGTTGAGAAGGAAGAGGGACTGATTGAGTCGTTGCTTTTCATCAGCGGTGAGCCTGTACCCAGTCAGCGATTAGCAGAATTATTGGGAAAGCCGGTTGAGGAAATAGATGAACAACTCAGTCAAATGGCTACGCGCTGGTCTTTTGATCTCAACCGAGGCTGTAATCTTATTCCGATTGCAGAAGGATGGCAAATGGTTACAAAAAAAGAGTATGCTGTTCTCTTGAAGGAGTTTTTCCAGGCACTCAATAAACCACGAAAACTTTCACCAACAACCTTGGAGACCTTAGCGATCATCGCAAGCAGGCAACCGGTCACCAGACAAGATGTTGAAATGATCCGTGGGGTCAGTGCGGATTATGCCATTGGTCAGTTATTGGCTTTGGGTCTGATCGAAGAAGTTGGTAAAAAACCGGGAATGGGTAGAGCCAATCTCTATGGCACAACACAGGAGTTTTTAATCCATTTCGGACTTCGTTCATTACAAGATCTTCCGGAGAAACTTCAGTTTTAGGAAAGGATGTTAAATTATGCCGTTTATTACATTAGAAGGTATTGATGCCAGCGGGAAGTCAACTCAAATTCGTTTTTTAGAGCGCAATTTGAAACAGTTAGGGGCCAATCATGTCATCGTCACCCAAGAACCGGGCGGTACTGTTGTAGGGAAAGAAATCAGTCACTTGGTCCTTAAAAGAAAAGAATTGGATATTTTCCCTTCCACCGAAGTCTTTCTGTTTGCAGCGGACCGGAGCCAGCATGTGATGCAAATCGTCAAGCCTGCACTCGCAGAAGGGAAATTTGTGATCTCTGACCGTTATGTAGACTCGAGCTTAGCGTTTCAGGGAGCGGCAGGCATGCAGACGGAATTCATTCAAGCGGTCAATCAATTTGCGATTTCCGGAGTTAAGCCCGACTTAACGATATGGCTCGATATTCCTGTAGAAGTGACGCTGGAGCGACTGGATCTACGAGGTGAAAGTGATCGTTTAGAGAGCAAAGGTGTCAGCTACTTAACCCGAGTCCGCGAATTGTATCAACACATGGCTGAAATGGAGCCGTATCGTTTTGTTCGTTTCGATGGTACGCAGAAACCGGAATTGATTGCAAAACAGATTTCGGCACTTTGTAAAGAGCGTTTCTTCCGCCAATAATACTATTGTCGGAGAATCGGAAAAACTGGGACTTCTTGGGTTTTGTTGACTCTCACCTAATTTTAGGGTATAATATTTAGTTGTAACAGCACGATCTATGTGCTAAAGAGGAGTGAGAGTTTGCAAAGACAAGATATTCGTAATGTAGCTATAATCGCCCACGTTGATCATGGTAAGACTACCTTGGTGGATGCTATGCTTCGCCAAAGTGGAACCTTCCGGGCTAACGAGCAAGTTCAAGAACGAGTCATGGATTCCAATGACTTAGAACGCGAACGGGGCATCACCATATTATCTAAAAATACAGCCGTTCAGTATAAGGGCGTGAAAATCAATATTGTTGATACTCCCGGACATGCCGATTTCGGTGGAGAAGTCGAACGAATTTTAGGCATGGTCGACGGGGTTATCTTAGTTGTAGATGCTTTTGAAGGCGCAATGCCCCAGACAAGGTATGTTTTGAAAAAGGCCTTAGCTCGGGGTTTAAAAGCCGTGGTCGTTATTAATAAAATTGACCGTCCCGATGCTCGTGTTGAAGAAGTTGTCGACGAAATCATTGATTTGTTCTTATCGTTAAGTGCAGACGACGACCAACTCGATTTCCCGGTGGTCTATGCTTCTGCCAGACAGGGAATCGCGGGACTTGAGCTTTCTGATATGAAAGATAATATTTCCCCCATATTTGAAGTGATCCTTAACACGGTACCTGCTCCCAGTGGCGATGCTGAAGGTCCTTTCCAAATGGGCATCAGCACCTTGGATTATGATGAGTATGTCGGCCGAATGGCAGTTGGTAAAATCATGCGAGGCACCGCTCATGTCAACCAGCAGGTCGTGCTTTGCAAAACCGATGGTAAGATCGCACGCGGCAAAATTGCACGCCTTTATACCTTCTCCGGTTTGAAACGCAAAGACGAAATGGAAGTTTCGGCGGGGGAATTGGTTTCGATTGTTGGATTAGATGATATCAACATTGGCGAAACGATCTGTGATCCTGAACATCCGGAAGCTTTGCCGATGATCAAAGTAGATGAACCGACTTTGTCGATGAATTTTATGGTCAACAACAGTCCTTTCGCGGGTCGAGAAGGTACCTATGTCACTTCAAGACATTTACGTGATCGGCTGATGCGCGAGCTGGAGAAAAACGTTTCCTTACGAGTCACCGATACCGATTCGCCCGATTCTATGGAAGTGGCCGGTCGTGGAGAGCTGCATTTATCCATCCTTATTGAAACAATGCGGCGCGAAGGCTATGAGATGCAAATCTCAAAACCCAAAGTTATTACCAAAGTGGTCGATGGCATCTTAGTTGAACCGATTGAGTATTTAGTACTCGATTTGCCAGAAGAAACTATGGGTCCGGTTATGGAGCTCTTAGGTCCCCGCAAAGCCGAAATGAAAAATATGCATCATATGACCGATGGTCAAATCCGTTTAGAATTCACGATTCCTGCGCGTGGTTTAATTGGTTTCCGCTCTGACTATTTGACTTTGACCAAGGGTTATGGGATCATGAACCATGTATTCCATAATTTCGAAGAATATAAAGGCGATATCGGTGGCAGAAGCCGAGGTGTCTTAGTTGCTTGGGAAGATGGTGTAACAACACCTTATGCACTTCATGCTTTAGGAGACCGTGGGATTATGTTCATTGATCCGGCCATTGAAGTTTATAGGGGAATGATTGTGGGTGAAAACACCCGCGAAGACGATATTGATGTGAACGTTTGCAAGAAAAAGCACATGACAAATATGCGTTCTGCTTCCGCCGATGAATCTTTGCGCTTGGAACCCCCTCGCAAATTAACTTTGGAACAAGCTATGGAATATATTGAAGACGATGAATTAGTAGAAGTGACCCCGCATAGCATTCGAATGCGGAAAAAGATTTTAGATGCTACTGCACGATACCGAGTTTCTCAAGGAAAAAATGCGTCGCGCATAAAAAGTTAGTGAATTTTTAAGAGCATGATTGCCCACAAAGCGGTCATGCTTTTTTGTTTTCTTACAGGAATCAAGAGAATGAAAACCGAATATAAATAAGAGTACTCTCGGAAAGGGGGCAAACCCTTGGACCTTATAAAAACATTGAATCCTGAGCAGCAAGCAGCTGTTCAACAAACCGAAGGAGCATTGCTAATCATTGCAGGAGCCGGCAGCGGCAAGACCCGGGTTCTGACCTACAGAGTAGCCTATTTATTGCAGCAAGGTGTCTACCCGGAACGCATTCTGGCCATTACCTTTACCAATAAAGCCGCCTTGGAAATGAAACATCGGATTTTAGAAATGGTGGGGGAAGCGGGGCAGAATATTTGGATTAGCACCTTCCACTCCATGTGTGTAAAAATCTTGCGCCGGGATATTGAGGCCTTAGGATTTAAGAAGAGTTTCACCATTTTAGACCAGGATGACAGTCGGCGCATTATCAAACGCTTGATCCAAGAGAGGAACCTCGATGATAAAAAATATTCGGTTTCAGCGGTCGCTGAGGTTATTGATCGAGCCAAAAACCAAATGCAATCTGCCGGTGATTTGCTGAAATCCTCCCGAGACCCTTTTGGTAAAAACGTTGCAGAAATTATGAAATCGTATGAGCGGTATAATTTAGAACATCATTCTTTGGATTTTAATGATTTACTCAATGTGACAATCCAGCTTTTTAAAGAGCATCCTGAAATCTTAGCCTACTACAGCGAGCGGTTTCAATACATCATGGTGGATGAGTATCAAGACACCAACTACAGCCAATACTTACTGATCAAAATGCTCAGTTCCGCGCATGGAAACCTTTGTGTTGTGGGAGACGAAGACCAAGGCATCTATTCGTGGCGCGGGGCCGATATTACCAATATTCTCAATTTTGAGAAAGATTATCCCCAAGTGACGGTCATCAAATTAGAGCAAAATTA
>CAZAFY010000018.1:0-12471 GCA_964484445.1 uncultured Eubacteriales bacterium | reverse complement strand
TATCTAGATGAAGTTCTCCCATACCGGCAATAATCGTTTGACCGGTCTCAGCATCAGTATAAGTACGGAGACTGGGGTCTTCTTCCGATAATCTGGAAAGAGCAATCCCAAGCTTGTCTTGATCTGCTTTTGTTTTGGGTTCGATTGCTTGATTGATAACCGGTTCCGGGAAGTTCATCGATTCCAATACGATAGGATTCTTCTCGTCGCACAAGGTATCACCGGTGAAAGTGTCTTTTAATCCTACGATTGCACATATATCACCAGCAAAAACTTCGGTCATTTCTTCTCTGTGGTTTGCATGCATTCTCAAAACTCGGCCCACTCGTTCTCTACGCCCCTTTGAGGAGTTGTAAATATACGAACCGGAAACGATTTTCCCGGAATAAACCCGGACAAATGCTAGCTTTCCAACAAAGGGATCGGCCATGATTTTAAAAGCTAAAGCTGACATAGATTCATCATCACTGAATTTTCGGACTAATTCTTCTTCACTGTCCATATCGATGCCACGTACTTCTCCGATATCAGTAGGAGAAGGCAGATAATCAACGATTCCATCGAGCAATAATTGAACCCCTTTGTTTCTGTAAGAAGTTCCGCAAAAAACCGGTACGATTTTAGCAGCAACAGTTGCTTTTCTTAGCAAAGCTTTGATTTGTTCCGTTTCCGGAACTTCGCCTTCAAGCACCATCATCATCAAATCATCATCGAATTCAGCAACCGCCTCGATCAGTTCTTGACGAGCTTTCTGAGCGGCTTCCTGATATTCAGCGGGTATTTCACGTTCTTCTACTTCTTTTCCATCGTGATCCAAATAGAAATATGCTTTTTGCACGAGTAAATCGATGATCCCGACAAATTCATTTTCTTTACCGATAGGCAACTGAACCGGGAAAGCATTCGCTTTAAGGCGATCATGCATCATTGAAATGACACGCGGGAAATTAGCTCCGGTTATGTCCATCTTATTGACATATGCAATTCGAGGAACATGGTATCGGTCCGCTTGATGCCAAACCGTTTCAGATTGGGGCTCAACGCCCCCCTTTGCACAAAAGACTGCTACAGCTCCATCCAGGACTCTAAGCGAACGCTCGACTTCAATTGTAAAGTCAACGTGCCCTGGTGTATCGATAATATTAATAGAACAATCGTGCCAGCGACAAGTAGTTGCCGCTGAGGTAATGGTAATACCACGCTCGGCTTCTTGAACCATCCAGTCCATAGTTGCTCCGCCCTCATGAACTTCGCCCATGCGGTGAAGTCGACCTGTATAGTATAAAATACGTTCAGTCGTGGTGGTTTTACCGGCATCAATGTGAGCCATGATACCTATGTTTCTTACATTTTCTAAAGAAATAGTTCTCGGCACGCTTTTCTCCTCCTTTCGCTCATAGTCCCTTAAGATAGGGTTATCTTACCAACGATAATGAGCAAATGCTTTGTTGGCTTCCGCCATTTTGTGAGTATCTTCGCGTTTTTTAACCGAGTTTCCGGCATTGTTAAACGCATCCATGAGTTCGCCGGCTAATCTTTCTTCCATAGTACGTTCATTGCGCTTACGGGAATAATCAATAAGCCAACGAATTCCTAAGGTTTGACGACGATTTGCGGAAACTTCAATCGGGACTTGATAGGTAGCACCACCAACACGACGGGCTTTAACTTCGAGCACCGGCATAACATTCTTTAGGGCTGTTTCTACAACTTCCAAAGGCTCTTTGCCTGTTTTGGTTTGAATCAATTCACATGCATTGTAGAAAATCTTTTGGGCTACGCCGCGTTTGCCATCCATCATGATTTTATTAATGACACGAGTTACCAGGATGCTTTGATATACCGGATCCGGCAATACTTCGCGTTTTGTAACTGGACCTTTTCTTGGCACGGTCTTTCCTCCTTACTTCACATAGATCATCAAAGGAACTTGCCTTTGTTATTTTTTGGGTCTCTTGGCACCATATTTGGAACGACTTTGCATTCTCTTTTGAACGCCAGCTGTGTCCAAGGCACCACGTACGATGTGGTAACGCACGCCAGGCAAGTCTTTTACACGACCGCCACGAACCAAAACGACACTATGTTCTTGCAAGTTGTGACCGATACCCGGAATATAAGCTGAAACTTCAATCCCATTGGTCAAGCGCACACGGGCAACTTTACGCAGGGCTGAGTTAGGCTTCTTCGGGGTAACTGTACGAACCACTGTGCAAACACCGCGTCTTTGAGGACAACTGTCGAGGGCCGGTGACTTTGATTTGTACTCAACTTTCACACGTCCTTTGCGAACCAGCTGATTGATTGTCGGCATATGTTTACATCCCCCTTCTTTCAATTTAAACGAACAACATTTCATGAATACTATTAAATTATTCTGCTTCGCGAATAATGCCGGCTGCGGCTGCACCAATTTGGATACCGCAAGCCTTTCCCAGAGTCAGCATACTTTCCACCCGAACGGTTGGGATCTGATGTTCTAAGCATAACTGAAGAATGGGTTGAATCACATGGTCTTCTGCATCATCGGCCAGAAAAACGCTTGCAACCCGCCCAGAGCAAATACCTTTCAATGTTTGCTTTGAACCGATCGTCTTCCTATGGGCCGTTTTCAACATTTCCAATGTCATTGAACCACTCCTTTTTGGGCATAACAATGCATTCCGGAAACAGCGACCCCTCGAGTATACAACTTTCGAGGGGTCGTTGTCAAGAATTTGCCTAAAGATTTATATTGTGACACAATCCAACTACACTTCAATATCGTCTTGAACTAAGGTGGGTTCGATTGCGTTTTCAACAGCACTTTTGATCTGCAAATTATGATACATCGACATTCCCGTTCCGGCCGGTATCAGTTTCCCGATAATGACATTCTCTTTTAACCCTAACAGAGGATCACTCTTGCCTTTAAGAGCTGCATCGGTCAAGACACGAGTCGTTTCTTGGAAAGAAGCAGCAGACAAGAAGGAATCCGTAGCTAACGATGCTTTCGTGATCCCCAACAAAATTGGGCTTCCTACGGCGGGTTCTACACCTTGCTCAAATGCTTGTGTATTGGCATCTTCGAAATCAAAAATGTCAATGATGCCATTCGTCAATAGATCGGTATCTCCCGATTCTTCAACGCGCACTTTTCGGAGCATCTGGCGAACGATGACTTCAATATGTTTATCGTTGATTTCAACACCTTGGTTACGATAAACTTTTTGAATTTCCTGAACCATATAATTCTGAACCGCATTGACTCCCTTATACGCCAAAACGTCATGGGGGTTCAAACTGCCAGAGGTCAATGGGTCACCTATTTCTACATGATCATTTTCTCTGACCAGAAGGTTGACGCCAAAAGGAGCCGGATAGGTATGAACTTCGTCGTCTTCACCGGTGACTTCGATCTCGCGCTTGCCTTTGTTTTCAACCAATTTGACCGAACCTGCACTCACAGCCAAACTTGCTTGTCCTTTTGGTTTTCGTGCTTCGAATACTTCTTCAACACGTGGCAAACCTTGGGTGATATCTTCACTGGTTGCAACACCACCGGTATGGAAGGTACGCATGGTCAACTGTGTTCCAGGTTCTCCAATAGACTGGGCAGCTATAATTCCAACTGCTTCACCGACATCAACCATTCGTCCATTGGCCAAGTTACGACCATAACACTTGACGCACACTCCATGGCGGGTTGAACAAGTTAATACAGAGCGACAGGTAATTTTGGTGATCAGAGGTTCACTTAAAGCGTCTCCGGTCTTGACCATCATTTGATCGATCAATGTATTCTTTTGTGTTTCACCATCGGGCTTCACATAGAGTTCGTGAATGTGTTCTACTCCGTCTTTATCGGTCACAATTACGCGCTTACCCACAACCCGTGCCATTCCGTCAACGCGGCTTCGCACGATTCCATAGGAGCAAATCTCTTTACCGACTGCCGCATCGATCAGTTGGCCACTCAAGACGAAGCAATATCCGCCTTCCTCGCAGGTTCCATGCGCTTGTGGCTCAGCTTTAGCGATCAACTCGCCGGTCTCGGCGGCAATTAAGTCGGGAACCGGGATATCGACGGCAGAGAAGCGACCCACGATTCGCTCTTCGAGTTTCTCGATTAGTTGGCGACCATCTCTGATTTCGATCATCTCGATCCCATTTGTGGTACCGCAATCTTCTTCTCTGATGATAACATCTTGCGACACGTCAACCAAACGACGAGTTAAGTAGCCTGAGTCCGCAGTCCGCAAAGCGGTATCTGCTAGTCCTTTTCGAGTTCCATGGGTAGAGATGAAATATTCCAAAACGGATAAGCCTTCACGGAAGTTGGATTTGATCGGTAAGTCGATGATTCGTCCGGTAGGGTCTGTCATCAACCCACGCATGCCAGCGAGCTGGCTCAGCTGTGACATGTTGGCACGTGCTTTAGAAGTAGCCATCATGTAAATCGGATTGAATTTATCCATGGAGCCTTCCAGTTTCGATTGAACTTCTTTGGTAGCAGCGCTCCAAACCGAAACCACCTTGTCATATCGTTCTTTTTCACTAATGTGGCCTCGAGCGAAAAATCGCTCGACTTTTTCCACTTCGTTTTCTGAACGCTCAATGATTCCGGCCTTCTCTTTAGGAACGGTTACATCTTGGAGTCCAATACTGATACCACCTTTGGTAGCATAACTGAAAGCAAGGTTCTTGATATCGTTGATCACTTCTGCGGTGGAAGCGTTGCCATGGATCTCATAGACTCTCCAGACAATATCACCCAGCAAGCCTTTATCGACTGGGAAATCCACTTCTAAGTTGCAGACCGTCTCCGGATTCGTCCGATCGACAAAACCCAGATCCTGCGGTATTTTTTCATTGATAATCAAACGTCCAATGGTTGTTTCAATGATTTTGGTAATTTGACGACCGTCAGGTAAGCTTGCTTTACGCCGTACTTTGATAAGCGCTTGTAAGTGTAAAACGCCCTCTTGATACGCCATTAACGCTTCTTCCATATCGGTAAAGACCATGCCGCTACCTTTGGCATTCGGACGAACGATGGTCAAGTAGTAACTTCCTAAAATCATATCTTGTTGTGGTGTGATTTCAGGTTTACCATCTTTGGGATTTAGAATGTTGTTGGTCGCCATCATCAGGAAGCGAGCTTCCGCTTGAGCTTCGGGTGACAATGGGACGTGGACAGCCATTTGATCTCCGTCAAAGTCAGCATTGAAACCATGGCAGACCAGCGGATGTAACTTTATGGCGCGTCCTTCTACCAAAACCGGTTCAAACGCTTGGATACCGAGGCGATGCAAGGTGGGGGCTCGATTTAACATCACCGGATGACCTTGAATAACCTCTTCTAGAACGTCCCAAACTTCTTCACTGACTCTTTCAACTTTACGTTTCGCAGATTTAATGTTGTGGGCAAGACCTTTTTGAACCAAAACCTTCATAACAAAGGGTTTGAATAATTCCAGGGCCATTTCCTTCGGTAACCCACATTGATACAATTTCAACTCAGGACCCACAACAATAACCGAACGACCGGAGTAATCTACTCGTTTACCAAGCAGGTTCTGACGGAATCTACCTTGTTTTCCTTTAAGCATTTCACTCAAAGACTTCAAGGGACGATTACCGGCTCCGGTTACCGGACGACCGCGGCGACCATTGTCGATCAAAGCATCTACCGCTTCTTGTAACATGCGTTTTTCATTGCGAACAATGATATCGGGAGCTCCAAGATCCAGTAATTTTTTCAAACGATTATTTCGATTGATCACTCGACGATATAAATCGTTAAGATCAGAAGTAGCAAACCGTCCACCATCGAGCTGAACCATGGGGCGTAATTCCGGGGGAATGACCGGAACCACATCCATGATCATCCATTCCGGTTTATTTCCTGATTTTCGGAAAGCCTCGGCCACTTCTAAACGGCGACTGGCGCGAGTTTTTCGTTGCCCGGAAGTATTTTTGATTTCGTTTCGCAATTCAGGGCACAGTTCTTCGACATTAACTTTCTCAAGCAACTCACGAACAGCCTCGGCTCCCATGCCGGCTCTGAATCCTGCGGAACCGTATTTGTCACGGGCTTCCCGATACTGAGCTTCGTTGAGAATCTCTTTCTCCACCAATTCAGTACCGACACCCGGATCTAACACAACATACGCTGCAAAGTAGAGAACCTTTTCCAAGATTCTGGGGGACATATCCAAAATCAAACCCATTCGACTGGGAATCCCTTTGAAAAACCAGATATGAGAAACCGGGGCTGCCAATTCAATGTGGCCCATTCGTTCACGCCGTACTTTGGCTCTGGTAACTTCAACTCCACATCGATCACAAACGATTCCTTTATAACGAATACGTTTGTATTTACCGCAGTAGCACTCCCAATCTTTGGTCGGTCCGAAGATCTTTTCACAGAAAAGACCATCTTTCTCCGGTTTCAAAGTTCTATAGTTAATGGTTTCGGGTTTTTTGACTTCACCGCGAGACCATTTGCGAATATGCTCTGAGGAAGCAAGTCCAATTTTCATGGAAGCAATGTTGACATCCAGCACAAGCATTATCTCCCTTCTCTTTCCAACAATCGAGTTCCGATTGCCATCCTATCGCAGTACAGGATCTTCATCCTCGTCTTCTTCATCTTCTTCATCATCATCTGAAATCAGAAGATCTTCATCCAAGAGATCATCCTCTAGTTTGGCAGCAACCAATTTCGCTAATTGAGCGAGCTTGGCCTCGTCTATCACTAGTTCTTTTTTCTCCGGTATTCTAACCGGTAGATCTTGCGTGGTTTCAAGTGTGGGGAACTCGAGAATCAGATCATCGTCTTCTTGATCTTCATCGATATCATCCAACTCGTCCATTGCAATGTCCGGTTCTACCGATTCAATGTTCAGATCAAGCTCTTTTGCTGTTTCACCAATATCATCATCGGTTTCGCGGATAATGATTTCTTCGGCATCGGCAGAATAGACTTTGACATCTAACCCAAGGCTTTGAAGTTCTTTGATCAAAACTTTGAAGGATTCCGGGATACCCGGTTCCGGAACATTTTCACCCTTGACGATCGCTTCGTAGGTTTTTACACGCCCGATAACGTCATCGGATTTTACCGTCAATAATTCTTGTAAGGTGTAAGCAGCTCCATAGGCTTCCAAGGCCCAAACTTCCATTTCACCAAATCGCTGACCACCAAATTGAGCTTTCCCACCCAAAGGTTGTTGTGTTACCAATGAGTAAGGTCCAGTAGAACGTGCGTGGATCTTATCATCGACCAAGTGGAATAGTTTTAACATATATACATAACCGACGGTAACTCGGTTCTCAAAAGGATCGCCGGTTCGGCCATCGTATAGTACAGTTTTTCCGTCGCGTTCCAAGCCGGATTCTTTGAGAGCTTGCAGGACATCATCTTCGCCGGCACCGTCAAAGACCGGGGTAGCAATATGATAGCCTAACTTGTGAGCAGCTGCGCCAAGATGAACTTCCAAAATTTGTCCGATATTCATACGGGAAGGAACACCCAAGGGATTTAAAACAATCTGAATCGGTGTGCCATCGGGCAAGAAAGGCATATCTTCTTCCGCCATTATTCTGGAAACAACACCTTTATTCCCGTGGCGTCCGGCCATTTTGTCCCCGACACTGATTTTTCGTTTTTGGGCGATGTATACGCGGACCAATTGATTGACACCCGGAGGTAACTCGTCGTTATTCTCTCGCGAGAACACTTTGACATCAACAATTTTACCAGCTTCACCATTTGGAACTCGAAGAGAGGTGTCGCGAACTTCGCGTGCTTTCTCACCAAATATTGCTCGCAGTAATCGTTCTTCTGCGGTCAATTCGGTTTCGCCTTTAGGAGTTACCTTTCCGACCAAAATGTCTCCGGAACGAACATCGGCTCCGATGCGAACAATCCCACGATCATCCAAATCTCGCAACTGATCTTCTCCAACATTCGGAATATCACGTGTAATCTCTTCTGGACCTAACTTCGTATCTCGCGCGTCAGATTCATATTCTTCAATATGAATAGAAGTGAAAATATCTTCACGAACTACTTTTTCAGATAACAATATTGCATCTTCGTAGTTGTAGCCTTCCCAAGGCATGTACGCTGCCAATACATTTTTACCTAAAGCCAACTCGCCTTCTTCAGTAGCGGGGCCATCGGCTAAAACATGACCGGCTTCAACACGTTGTCCCTTGAAGCACAATACTCGTTGATTCATACAAGTCCCTTGATTGGAACGAGTGAATTTCGTCAATTTGAAGGTGTCAACTTCGTTATCGTCCCCTAAAACTTTGATTTCATCAGCAGTTGCTCGAATAACAACACCGGCGCGACGGGAAATGACGCATACGCCAGAATCGATCGCCGCTCTGCCTTCCATACCGGTTCCGATGATCGGTGCTTTCGGTACCAATAAAGGCACCGCTTGCTTTTGCATGTTTGATCCCATAAGGGCTCGAGAAGCATCATCGTTTTCCAAGAAAGGAATCAGCGTAGTAGGAACCGAGAACAATTGTTTCGGAGAAACATCCATGTAATCTACTTCTTTGGGAAAAACCTGTTTGATCTCTAAGTTACGCAACCGGACTGTTACTCTTTCTTCAGCAAAAAAGTGTTCCGCAGTTAAGGGAGTATTGGCTTGCGTGCAGATGAATTCATCTTCTTCATCTGCTGTTAAATAATCGATAACTTTGGTTACTTGTCCAGTCTCTTTGTCGACTCTTCGATACGGTGTTTCAATAAATCCATACTTATTGATACGTGCATAGGTAGTTAAGGATCCGATCAAGCCAATGTTTGGCCCTTCCGGTGATTCAATCGGGCACATTCTGCCGTAATGGCTATGATGAACGTCTCGAACTTCGAAACCGGCTCGATCTCGACTCAAGCCTCCAGGGCCCAAGGCACTCAACCGGCGTTTATGCGCTAACTCTGCCAAGGGGTTGGTTTGATCCATGAATTGAGATAATTGACTGGAACCAAAAAATTCCTTAATAGAAGCAACGACTGGGCGAATATTGATCAACGCTTGGGGTGTCACTTGCTCGGTATTTTGGATTGACATCCTTTCACGGATCACTCGTTCCATACGAGCTAACCCGACTCGGAATTGATTCTGCAATAACTCACCTACAGAGCGTAAGCGTCTGTTGCCTAGGTGATCGATATCGTCGCGGTTTCCTAAACCATCGATAATATTCAGTTGATAGCTAACGGCAGCTAAAATATCGTCATTCGTTAGATGCTTTTCATTGCGTGGGCTATAGATCGGTCCAAGATAAATCGTTTCTGTTTCTTCCTCGCGGTGAACAACCACATAGCGTAGTTTTCCCTCTTCAGCCATGGAAATAATACTCGCCATATGTTCTTCGGTTACGATCTCTCCGTCTCCGATGATCAATTGCTCTTTATAAAGGATGCTTTCGGCGACACGTTGGCCTAACAAGCGTTCTTGCCAGGTTTGGCAAAGATACCCATTGCCAATCACTTTGATTTCATGTTCACCATCGGCGGCGAAAATATAAATCTCGTTGACCCCGATTTGCATCAGTTTGGCAAAATGCTCCCGCCGCAACGTCTCCCCTTTTCCCACTACGACCTCACCGGCAGCAATGACCAAGGTACCCTCTTCAGAATAGATGTTTTCTTTCGCTACAACAGTACGCGAGGAGACTCTCCCCAACGCTCTGCGTTGAACAGCCAGCTTCTTGTTCAGTTTATAACGACCTACTTGCATCAGGTCATACCGACGCGGGTCAAAAAACAAGGTGCGGATCAGGTTCATAGCACTGTCTTCCGTGGGGGGTTCGCCGGGTCGTAACTTTTTGTAAATTTCAAACAGTGCCGATAATCGGCTGTCTGTTACGTCTTTTTCCAAGGTGGATCTCAAACGTGCGTCATCGTTAAAATAATCTAAGATGTCGGCGTTCTGGACCAACCCCAAGACGCGAAGAAGAACCGTAACCGGGATTTTCCGATTTCGGTCGATGCGTGTGTATAAAACTTGATTTGTATCCGTTTCGAATTCCAACCAAGCTCCCCGATTAGGGATAATTTGGGAACTATAAAGACGGTTGTTGTTTGCATCAACGCTCCAAACAAAATAAGCACCTGGTGAGCGAACCAGCTGTGAAACAATAACCCGCTCCGCCCCGTTGATAACAAAAGTGCCTTGATCAGTCATCAAAGGGAAATCCCCCATGAAAACTTCTTGCTCTTTGATTTCACCGGTCTGCTTATTGCTGAGGCGAACTTTGACTCTTAAAGGAGCTGCATAGGTTACATCCCGTTCTTTGGAATTTTCTACGGTATACTTGGGGTCTCCCAAGCGGTATTCGCCGAAATATAAACTCAAGTTATTGGTAAAGTCTTGTACCGGCGAAATATCCCGTAACAATTCTTTTAAACCTACATTAAGGAACCACTGATAAGAACTTTGTTGAACCTCAATGAGATTAGGAATGGGCAGCACTTCGTCAATTCGTGAAAATGAGAAACGCTGACGATTGCCCGATTTTACCATCTTACCGTCCAAATTTGTCACCCCTCGTTTGAATGCTTAAAAGGCAATGAGTAACCAAACAGCAGGCATTTTTCTATTATACCTGCTGCCGACTCCTTGCTTTTTCATTCGTATCGCTTAAAAAACCCCATCATGGGAGACGCGTTTGTAAGAAAGGATACTTAGTCCATCTTACGCTATTGCAATTATCTATACTATCATAGGATTGCTATTAAGTCAAGCAATCTCTTGTCAGAAAATTAGAAAAGAAACCCTCTCTATGCAGAGAGAGTTTCTTTACGAAATCCAGTCAATAGTCGAAATTTCGAACTATTTCAGTTTAGCAGTAGCGCCGACTTCGGTTAATTTCTTAACGATTTCTTCGCCGTCGTTCTTCGAAACTTTTTCCTTCACTGCTTTGGGAGCGCCGTCGACGATAGCTTTCGATTCGGTCAAACCTAAACCGGTTACTTCACGAACGACTTTGATTACGTTGATCTTCTTGTCGCCAACAGCTTCAAGAATGACATCGAATTCGGTTTGTTCTTCTTCAACAACAGCAGCGGCAGCTACCGGAGCAGCGGCTACAGCCATGGGAGCAGCGGCAGAAACACCAAATTTCTCTTCAAGAGCTTTCACCAAATCGGCTAATTCCAAAACGGTCATGTTGCTGATAGCTTCGATTAATTGTTCTTTATTCATTATAAACATCCTCCTAAATTATTTCTTTATTAAAGTTAAAACAAGAAACCTTGTGCTTTAATTGCTGGCTTCTTCTTTTTGCTTCCGAACTGCTTCCAAAGCATACACCAGGTTGCGGGTATTGCCTTGTAAAACGGAGTAGAATCCGGTAATCGGGGCGATTAACGTACCGAGAACCTGTGCTATTAGAACATTCTTATCAGGTAAGCTGGCTAAAGCCTTAATACCGGCAGCGTCGATGACTTTTCCGCCAACGATCCCACCTCTGTACTCAAGGTTCATTTTACTTTCTTTTAAGAAGTCTTCCAAAATCTTCGCCGGAGCGACCGGATCGGTCAAACCATAAAAAGCAGCTGTAGTACCTTCCAATTTCGAGTTGATTGAACCCAACCCTAATTCTTCAGCAGCTAAGCGAGCTAATGTGTTCTTGATAACCTTCATTTCGACGCCACCTTCACGGCATTTGCGGCGCAATTTGGTTACTGTGGACACGTTCATTCCTCTATAATCCATAAAAACAACGGAGTGAGAAGATTGGAAACGTTCTTTGAGTTCAGCCACGGCTGCGACTTTCTGTTCACGAATCGTATTCATTGTTGTTACACCTCCCTTATTTGCATCTCGCTTCTCTAGCAATTGTTCTTCACCGAACAACGCAAGGGAGAAGAGCTCCAATAACATGAAAAGCGGTATCCGCAGACAGACGGATACCGCTTTGATTCTTAGCGTTTTTCCGACCTCGGCAGGATAATTAAACATCTCTGTCCCTGCTGTCTACGATCTTTTCTTATTGTAAATGCCTAATCAACCTTTGTCAAGGTAAACTTAAGCTTGCGGCGCAATTTTTTCGGTCGACTTTTGCGGGTTTACATGGATTCCCGGGCCCATTGTCGTAGATACAGTAACCGAGCGAATGTAAGTACCTTTGGCAGCTGCAGGGCGAGCTTTAACTAAAGCATCCATGATCGCTTCCATATTGATTGCCAATTTTTCAGTTGAAAAATCAGATTTACCAATAGGAACATGAATAACACCAGCCTTATCAACACGATATTCTGCTTTACCGGCTTTGATTTCATTGATTGCTTTGCCGATTTCCATGCTTACCGTTCCGGTTCTGGGGTTTGGCATCAAGCCACGAGGACCTAATACTCGACCCAACCGACCGACTAAACCCATAACATCGGGTGTAGCTACCGCAACATCGAAATCCATCCAACCGCCTTGGATTTTCTCCACCAAGTCGACATCACCCACA